>REBP01000117.1 GCA_007692665.1 Gemmatimonadales bacterium
TGCCCCACGGCGAAGTCGCAGATGTCGATCATCTCCTGCACCTCGCCGAGCCCTTCCTGATGGATCTTCCCCATCTCCCAGGAGACGAGGCGGCCCAGGGCGTCCTTGTGCTCCCGGAGCTCGTTTCCGATCTGCCGGACGATCTCGCCCCGCTCGGGCGCGGGGACCATGCGCCAGTGGCCGAACGCGGACTCCGCCGCCTCCACGACCCGGTCGTACTCGGCACGGGTGGTGGCGGTGACGCCGGCAATGCGGGAGCCGTCCACCGGCGTGTGGCTCTCGATGACCTGGGCGTCGCCCTCCTGGAAGAAGTCGACCCCGGTCGCGGTGCCGGGGTTCAGGTCGGAGAGGCCGAGGGATGCGAGAAGATCGGTCATGGCAGGCGGAGTGGTGTTGGTGGGAGCAGGGAGCGAGGGTTTCAACTGGTAAAGGTAGCACGTGGGCGGGTCGAGGGGACCTTTGCATGATCCGCGAAGCGGAGTATGATCCGGTATCCTGACGTCCATTCAGTGGAGGAACCCCCGGATGCCCATGCGAACGCCCCGCCCGTTCTCGTCCCTGCTCCCGCTTCTCGTCGCTCTGCTGGTGGTTCCCCTGGAGGCGGTGTCGGCCCAGTCCACCTCCAGCGCCGCCGCCGCCGGCGCCCCCGGCGTGCGCGACGTGGAGGTCGTCGCGCTGGACCCCGAGTCCGACGAGGCGAAGACGCTGGCCGAGGGGCTCCCCCTCCGCCCCGGGCGTCTCCTCCGCATGACGGTTTCCGAGGGCTCCTGGATGTCGGTGGACGTGAGCCCCGACGGGCAGACGCTGGTGTTCGACCTGCTGGGGTCCATCTGGACGCTCCCCATCGAAGGGGGCGAGGCCACGCCGGTCACCCGCGGGATGGCCTTCGATGCCCAGCCCCGCTTCTCGCCCGACGGCTCCCGCATCGTCTTCGTGTCGGACCGCACCGGGGGCGAGAATGTGTTCATGATCGCGAAGGACCTCTCGGATACCACCCAGGTCACGCGCGGTAACACGAACAGCTACCAGTCCCCGACCTTCACCCCCGACGGCCGCTACCTCGTCGTGACCCGCCAGGCCGGCGCCGGCCAGGGGAAGCTCCACCAGTACCACGTGGACGGGGGCACGGGCACGACCCTCATCTCCGAGCCCGCCAACCTCCGTACCACCGGCGCAGCCTTCAGCGCCGACGGCCGCACGATCTGGTACGCCCAGCGCACCGGCGCCTGGCAGTACAATTCGGCGCTGGGCGACTACCAGCTTGCGACCTATGACCGCGAGACGGGCGATACCCGCACCGAGACGTCGCGTTACGGCGGCGCCTTCCGACCCACCCTCTCCCCCGACGGCCGCTGGCTCGTCTACGGCACGCGTCACGTTGCCGACACGGGCCTTCGCATCCGCGACCTGGCCACCGCCGAGGAGCGCTGGCTCGCCTTCCCGGTGCAGCGCGACGACATGGAGTCCCGCGCCACCCGCGACGCCTACCCGGGCATGGCCTTCACCCCCGACTCCCGGTACCTGGTCGCCACCTACGGCGGCAAGCTCTGGCGCATTCCGGTGGACGGGGGCGAACCGGCCGAGATCCCCTTCACGGCGCGCGTGGAGCAGGCCATCGGCCCCGAGGTGGACTTCCAGTACCCCATCGAGGACACCGAAACCTTCACGGTGAAGCAGATCCGGGATGCGACGCCCTCGCCCGATGGCACGCGCCTGGCCTTCTCGGCGCTGGGGCGGATCCATGTACAGGAGGGCGAATCGGGTACCCCGCGCCGAATCACGAACCTGGAGGGGAACCAGCACGCCCCGGTGTGGACCCCCGACGGTCGCCATATCGTGTTCGTGAACTGGGACTTCGGCGAGGGCGGCCACCTCTGGCGGGTCCCGGTGGGGGGCGGCACGCCGGTGCGGCTCACCACCGAGTCGGCGTTCTGGCAGCAGCCGGCGATCTCGGCCGACGGCGCCCGCATCGTGGCGATCCGCGGGCCGGCGAGCGCCTACGTCGAGGCCATCACGCAGGGGGCCCCGGGCGGCGCCCGCGAAATGGTCTGGATCCCCGCCGGCGGCGGCGAGGCCACCTTCATCCGGCGGGCGCCCGGGGCGACGAGCCCCCACTTCGTCCGGGGGGAGACGGAGAGGATCTTCGCCTCCGGGAGCGGAGGCGCCCTCATCTCCTTCCGATGGGACGGCACCGACGAGCGCACGCACCTCAGGGTCACGGGACCCGGAGCGGTGGGAGGGACCGGTTCGCCGCCGGCCTCGCTCGTCCTCATGAGCCCGAACCGGGAGCGGGCGCTGGCCCAGGTGGGGCTCCAGCTCTACACGGTGCACGTCCCCGACGTGGGCGGCGACGGTCCCACCGTGAGCGTGGCGAACCCGGACGGTGCCGCCTTCCCGGTCCGGCGGCTCACCGACATCGGGGGGCAGTTCCCCACCTGGAGCGCCGACGGCTCGAAGGTCCACTGGTCCATCGGGAACGCCCACGTGGTCTACGACCTGGAGGCGGCCCGCGCCCACGAGGCAGCGGTGGAAGCGGAGGCGCCGGCCGACGACCCGTCCGACGCCCCCGCCGACCCGGACGACCCGGCCGACGAGCCGGAGGAAGCCGCGGAGCCCGCCCCCCGTGCGGATGACGCCTACCAGCCCCTGGAGTACCGGGTGCGGGTGGAGGCCGAACTCGACACGCCCCGGGGCGTGGTCCTCCTCTCCGGCGCGCGCATCATCACGATGCGGGGCGACGAGGTGCTGGAGCGGGGCGACCTCCTGGTCCGCGACAACCGGATCGCCGGGGTGGGCGCGGCGGGGAGCCTCGAGGTCCCCGAGGGGACCGAGGTCATCGACGTGTCGGGGCACACCATCGTTCCGGGCTTCATCGACACGCACGCGCATCTCCGGGCGCCCTTCAACATCCACCGCGACCAGCCCTGGTCCTACGCCGCCAACCTGGCCTACGGGGTGACCACCACCCGGGACCCCCAGACCGGCGCCACCGACGTGCTCACCTACGAGGACATGGTGCGTGCCGGGCGAACGCTGGGACCGCGCATCTACTCCACCGGCCCCGGGGTCTTCTCGGGCGAGCGCATCCAGTCCCTCGACGACGCACGGAGCGTGCTCCGCCGCTACGCCGAGTACTACGACACGAAGACGATCAAGATGTACGGGGCGGGGAACCGGGCCACCCGGCAGCACATCATCCAGGCGGCGCGGGAGCTCGAACTCATGCCCACCACCGAGGGGTCCCTGGACCTCATGCTGAACCTCACCATGGCCCTCGACGCCTACGCGGGGGTGGAGCACAACCTGCCCGGCTTCCCCCTCTACGGCGACGTGGCCCAGCTCGTGGCCTCGTCCTGGATGGCCTACACGCCGACGATCCTCGTGACCTACGGCGGACCGTGGGCCGAGAACCATTTCTACGCCACCGAGGACGTCATCGGCGACGAGAAGCTCCTCCACTTCACCCCGTTCGAGGAGGTACAGCAGAAGGCACTCCGACGACCGGGGCCCGGACCCGGGCAGTCGGGGTGGTTCCACCCGTCGGTGCACACCATGGACCTGGTCTCGGATTTCGTCGACCAGGTGGTGGAGGCCGGCGGGCGGGCCGGCGTGGGGAGCCACGGCCAGCTCCAGGGGCTCGGCTTCCACTGGGAGCTGTGGGCCACGGGGGCCGGTCGAATGACGCCGCACCGCGCCCTCAAGGTGGCCACCCTGCTCGGGGCCCGGTCGCTGGGACTGGAGGGGGACCTGGGCTCCATCGAGACCGGCAAGCTCGCCGACCTGGTGATCCTGTCGGGGAACCCCCTCGACGACCTCCGGAGTACCAACACCATCCGATACGTCATGATGAACGGTCGCCTGCACGACGGCGACACGCTGAACGAGGTCTGGCCCTCGCCTCGCGAGGTGGGGCCGTTCTACTGGCAGACCGAGGGCCCGGCGCCCGCCCCTGCGGCCGGGATGCGCTGAGGCTCCCGCCCGCCTACCCACTCTACATCCATCCAGGACAACCCACGTGCAGATCCAGATCAACACCGACAACAACATCGACGGAAACCAGGAAATGAAGGCCGCCGTGAAGGACACGGTGGAGCATCACCTCGGACGCTTCGGGGAGCGCATCACCCGGATCGAGGTGCACCTCACCGACGTGAACTCCAACAAGGGCGGCCGGGACATCCGGTGTGTCATGGAGGCGCGGATCGGCGGCATGCAGCCTGTTGCGGTGGACGAACTCGAGATGGACTGGGAAAAGGCCTCGAAGGGCGCCGCCGAGAAGCTCGTGCGGGCGCTGGACACCAGGCTGGGGAAGAAGGGGCGCTGAGGTTACGGAAGCCGCACGAAGATGGTGTCGGGGGTGACCGTCTGGCCGTGCACGGTCACCTCGTCGAGGGTCACGGTCGTCAGTTCCGCTCCGGTGCCGTCCCGCAACTCGAACACGAGGCAGATCCCGGGCCAGGGAAGACCCGGAGACACCACCAGCGGCATCCGCGAGAAGGAGCCGCTTTCGTCGACGGCAAGCTCCATCGCAAGACCCGTTTGGCGCTCTTCACAAAGGCCGGCGTATTCGACGCGCATCACCACGCGAAGCGACGACAGGTCCTCGGCGGTCCCAGGCGCCACGGTGCCCTGGATGTTTGCGTAGAGGGCGTGGCCCTCCGGGAGGTCGATCCCGGCGGGTGAACTGCACGCGCCAGCCAGGACTGCGGCGGCGATCAGGGCAGGGATGCGACCCTTCATCCGGCGCCTTCCCCGTGGACGAGCTGCCGGGCGTTTCCGATCATCTGCGAGATCCAGGCTACCAGCATGGCGGCGCGCGCCTCTCCGTAACCGTTCACCGTGGACATCTGGTCCAGGGCCCGCGCCGCTTCGATCGCCTCCGAGGCCCAGCCGAAGACCGGATCGTCGCCGTGGAGAAAGGGCACGTGGTCCAGGGCCCCGATGTAGGTTGTCAGGTTCCCGCTGGCAGGGTCCGGCTCCCGGGCCGCAAGAAGGCCCAGGGCCGACAGGGCGCGACGCACGTCGGAGGCGTGGGCCTCGTGCGTGACCTCGAGAAAGGCCGCCGGACCCTCCCCGGTATTGCGGGTGACCTTGACGCGCGCGCCCGGTCGATCGAGGGTGTCCACGGCGATGATCGCGACGGTGAGGCGGCGGTCGTCCTTGATTTCCGGTGTCACCAGCCGCGGATCGTCGCCTCGAACCATGAACCCGTCCCCTGGCTCCAGAGAGCCGGAGGCCCTGCACCCGGTGGTGGCCAGGAGAGCCAGCAGCGCGATGGCCAGGCAGCGGCCCTGCCTCGCAGCGGTGGTTCGATTTCCAGTCATCGTCATTCGTCCCGAGAAAGGATGCGAACAGGATGCGCCCATGATCAGAGCTATCAGGTGGGCCGTGCAGGCGTCAAGCTGCCTCGGTCTCCTGCTCGTGGTGGCGGCCTGTTCCGAGGCCACGGCGCCGGAGGAACGACGGGTCGACCTGGACCGGCTCTTCGCCCCCGCCACCGAGTCGGAGGTGGCCGCGGTACGGGCCGAGTGGGCGGCTCGCACGTCGTTGGCCTCAGGCGTTCGCCAGGAGTCGTCGGGGCTCCTTTCCGTGGCGGGGGCCGCCGGGCGTTTCCAGGTCGTCTCCCACCTCGTGGACGGCCACCGGCACTACGGCGCCATCGTCACGCCGGTGGGGGCGGAGCCCCGCAGCCTTCCTGTGCTTGTCTTCGCCCACGGCGGCGATGACGGCGTATCGGCCGCGGAGCTGACCCTGTATTTCCTTGCCCTGGGCGATGCGGCGGCCTCCTTCGTGTGGGTGGTTCCCTCGTTCCGGTCGGAGCCTCTTCGATGGGGCCTGGAGACCTTCACGTCGGAGGGTGAGCCTTCCCCGTGGAATCGGGATGTGGATGACGCGCTTTCCCTCCTTTCGGTGGCGTTCGAGGAGGAACCTGCGGCGGACCCCGACCGAGTCGCGGTTCTCGGTCTGAGCCGGGGTGGAGGGGTGGGCCTCCTCATGGGCGCCAGGGATCCCCGTGTGAAGGCGGTGGTGAGCTTTTTCGGACCGACCGACTTCTTCGATCCCTGGATGCAGGGGATCGTCGGTGACGCGCTGCAGGGGCGCCCCCGTGATCTCCCCGGGCTGGACTGGCTCGACCGAAGCTATCTCCAGCCGCTGAGCCGGGGAGAGCTTTCCGTCGACGCCGTGCGCCGGGAGTTTGTTCGCCGCTCCGCCGTTCTCTTCGCCCCCTCCCTCCCCGCCGTCCAGATCCACCACGGAACGGCGGATCCCATCGTCGCCTTCAGCCAGGCAGAGCGCTTGGATGCGGTCATGCGGAGCCTGGGTCGCGGCGAGCCCGAGTACGAATTCTTCGCCTACCCCGGGGGAGGCCACATCCCCCTGACGCTGCCGGGGAGCATCGGGCGGACCGCCACCTTTCTCCTGGCGCAGTGACCCCGCCGCCGTCTTCACTCCACGGAGGCGAGAACACGGGCGGCCGGAATGGAGGGGAGGAAGAAGTAGGCGCCGCCCGTCATCTGCACCAATGCGGGAACGGGTCGGGTCCGCCAGGCGCCGCGAGCGAGGGGCACCTCCATGCGGCTCTCCCCCATCCCGCTCCCGGCCGCCACCGGGTCGGCGCTCCCCCTCAGCCCGTTGAATCCCGGGTTGTTCATCCAGTGCTGCTGGATCAGCTCGAACTGGCGCTCGATGTCCGCGTTCAGCGCGATGAAGTGGAGCCCGCTCACGTCCCCTGCAGGGACCAGGTCCCCCGGCCCGTCCAGGCGCGCCGGATCGAAGGGCGTCCCGAAGATGCTTCCCTGCCGTCGAATCCGGTGTGCCTGGGACATGTTCATGCTCTGCTCCGGGGCGCACGGCCGGATCATGTCCCGGGGGTTGGCACGCCGGATGTGCGCGCCGAAGGGGCAGTGGCGACCTTCGGCATCCGCGTCGTGGAAGAGAAAGTCGTCCCGGGTGGCCAGGCCGGGGTCATCGGCGTCCGGAGAAAGGACCAGGGGGGCTCCCCCCGGCCACCGTCCCATGAACTTGGCCGCCAGCCACCGTGCCAGGGCCGGGGTGTCCGGGAGGGCTGCGGGCCCGGCGCCGGCGCCCCGCATGCGGGCCGCCTCGGCAAGAAGGAAGTGCCAGAAACCCCGCACGTCCTGCTCGAGGCGCCGGTAGACGAGATAGCTCCCGTGCCGGCCGAGGTCGCGCCACTTTCCGTGAGGATGGTGGGGGTTGGCGGAGAGGGGAAGGCGGCCCTCCGCGTCCTCCCCTGCAGGGAGCATGGGACCGGGTGCGATCTGACCGTAGTGATCCGGATACCCGAGGATGAAGTTGCCGGTGGGAAGCGCGCCTGGCGCACCCTCGCCCCGGATTCCCACCATCTGGGGCTGGGCGATCCCGTCACGGAATCCGAAAGGCTCCCGCCCGTCGGGACGCCGGTGGCCCCGCTGGAGTCCGTCCGGCACCAGCGCCACGGAACCTCCGGTGGCCGCGAGCCTCTCCACATGGTGGGCGACGAGCCCGTCGAGTCCCTCCGGGGACGCGGCGTGGACCAGGAGGCAGAGGTGCACCGGATCCGTGGAAGGCCCGCCGAAGTGCCACGCCTCGGGGGCGCTCGCCCCCACGTCGCCGAGGACCCGGGCTGCACGGGCCGGTTCCCCCATCCCCTCGCAGAAGGCTCGGGGAAAGGTGCAGAGCGCCGACCTGGAAAGCCCCAGCTCGCCAAGGCCGGAATGTGTGATGGCGACGTTGACCGCCTCGGAGGGGCGCCGCTTCGGCCCCCCCGGATCCGGTCGCCACCCCCGGGCCGAGGTGAGCTCCGGGAGGATCCCGGAAAGCCACCTTCGGGCCCCCCGGGCCCCGTCGATGGTCAGGAAAAGGTAGGCCGCATGGGGGAGATGTCCGTATCCGCTCGTGGCGAAGCCCTGGATCTCGGCCTTGGCCACCTCGGGGAGTCGCCCCTCTCGCCCGACGCTCCTATCCATCTCGCCCCGCCTCCGCGAGCATCCGTCGGCGCCACCCCGACGAGTCCGCGTGCGAGATCAGGTTCAGCACGGTCTCGCCGGGGTACCCGCTGTAGAAGACCTCCGCCTGGTACTGCCGGCACCGGAGGAAGCGCTTGAAGGCCGCCAGGTCGCGCGCGCCCCCCTCCGGGTATCCCGCGGATCCCGTCCAGATGGCGTCGAGCCCCGAGAGGATCATCTCGGCAAACTCCTCGATGTACGCTTCCCACGACCCGTCGTAGTCGCTCACCATGAGAAGCCGCCGGCCTCCATCGATGATGGCCCAGCGAACGAAGTGGATGGTGCTGATCCCTGCCAGCGAGCCCGGTGGACTGAGCCGGCGGCTGTAGAACCCGATGAGCCCCATGACGGCTGCGACCCGACGCACGCGGTCGGGATCGTTCACGGTGACGAGGGTCAGCTGGTTCTGCGCCACCCTGTCCTCCCGCATCCGCTGGAGGCTCCACTCCCGGGTCGGGTCCACGACCTCGTCCTCGTCCGTCGCCGCCCGGCACGGAGTGCAGCCGTCGAGCGTGAGCTCCGAGTAGGGGGTGGAGGGTGGAGTCATCCGGTTTCCCGCAAGTCGGTTGACCAGGCGGAGAAGGCGGATGCGGTCCATGTTGGCCGAGATCTCGAGCCCGGCCCGGAACGTGTTGCGCACCCCATGCCGCCCCAGCATGCGGAGCCCCTCCACCCCGGTCCTGGGAGCCCGAACCAGCGCCGCCCCCAGACGGCCGAGCCGGGAGATGGCTCGGCGTCCAGGCCACCGTCGGGAGGCGGGTTCGGCGTCGTGGGGGATCTTCCCGTCGTGAACGGCCGCGTCGAAGGCATCCGCCTCCTGCGCGAGCCGCCGGATATCGGCCAGGGAGTGGTCCCTGAAGGCCATGTAGTACCCTTCCGTCTCCACCGCGTGGGCGAGCACCCACTCGGCAAATCCACCCGGGCCCGGGTATCCGGCGCAGCTCCCCCACAGGGCCCCGGGAATGCGGGTGGCTCGGTCGACTTCGGCCAGGTACTCCCGGTGCGAGCCGTCGTGAACTGCGGCAAAGAGGAGCCTCTCCCGGTCCGGCCCCGCGTCGGGGTCGGGGATCACGACCAGGCGCGCGAAGTGCGTGGGTGTGGCACCGAAATCGATGAAGGGGACGTCCGGACGATCCCGAAGCCCTCGACCCTGGACATCGTCGCCGATCTCCACGAGCACCGACCGGAGAGCCGCCCCCTTTCCGGGCTCGAGGGGGAGAAGGGCCGTGAGGGACGCCGGCATGCTCGTGGTTCGGTCGGCCATGGAATCCCCCCCTTTCCCTTCGGCTCCCTTCGGCGGTTCACACGTCGGTTCCCCTTGCATCCATTATGGCCATGTGGAGGGGCGGCGCGACAGGTTTTTCTTCGAGCCGGGCCCGAACCGGAGTCAAGCGCGACCGAGGGACAGCCGATACTCCCGAAGATGGCTGCCCGATGCGCGGCGACCCTGTCCCTGACCCCATGGAGCCTCCGGCCTCGCATGATCGCCCCGACTTCTGCCTTCGACGGGACCTTCGGCTCCGCCATGATTCTCCCGCCCGGTGCCGTGCGGCTTCTCCTGTTCGGGGAGCCCGGAACGAGTCGGGCGGCCTGTCTCGAGGGGCTCCGCACCCTGACGGTGGACGTCCAGGTGGCGGGACTCCGAACCCTGGCCCGCATGCTGCTCCGGGACGACGGCGCGTCATGGAGCGGGCTGGAGACGGGCTTGCTGGAGCCTCCTCACCTTGTGGCGGTGCTGGACGACGGAAGGGAACTCCTTCCGCCGCCCCCCGTCCAGCAGCGGGGCGGCGCCCTGTGGGTCCGGATTCGAGGCTTCGGCTCAGGGCCGCCTGCGAGTTCGTCGGGATGGGACCGGGTCCTCCGGGAACCGGTGAGCCAGCCAGCCTGGTCCCAACTCCTGACCGACGCCCGGGGGGCGGGTCCCTTCCGGCGGCGGCCAGGGCCGTACCTGGCCGCTGACTTCCGGGGACCGGACCATGCGCCGGAGCCGCCGCCGGCAACCGGTTCCGGGGTGGGTCCCCTTCGGGTCCTCCTGGTCGAGGACGACCCGGTGGTGGCCGCCGTCACCCGGCACCACCTCGAGCGAGAGGGGGCCCTGGTGGATGTTGCCAGGGGACACGAATCCGCCATGGAGCGATTCATGAGCCGGGCGTGGGACCTGGTTCTCACCGACATTCGTCTGGGCCTGGACTCCGGCGTTCAGCTGGTGGCCGACATGCGACGGTTCGAGCGGGAAGAGGTGCGCGAGCGGACCCGGATCCTGGCATTTGGCGAGGCGCCGGAGGGGAGGGTGGCGGTGGCGGGAGGGGTGGCCGGCTTCGATGGCAGAGTGGGCAAGCCTCTCTGTGACCTCGAGCTCCGGGCCGAACTCCGACAGCTCCGCCCGGATCGCCGCCCCGATTCCGGGCACCCCCGGGATACGACCGAGACGCTGGAGGACCGCCGGGTGATCGAGGCGTCGCGCGGGCTCCTGATCGGTGAAGTCCCCCAGCTGGTAGCCCTTCTCCGGGCCGCTGCGGCTGACCGGCGCGATCGGGGAGACAATGTGCTCGCCGCCCTGGGCCACCGGCTTCGAGGGGCCTCGTCGGCGGTGGGGGAAGTGGGGTTGGCACAGGCGGCGAAGGCGCTGGAGAAGGCCCTCGTGAAGGGCCGTCCGGATCGTCCGGGGGCAGGTCGCCCGGGGGTGGATCCCGGGGCCGCCGTGGAGAGACTCATCACCGAACTCGAGCGGATGCGGACCGCCTCGGAGAGGGGGGGCGCTGCCGGCGCGTCCCGCCGCCGGTGGTCTTCCGCCGAGACGAGGCTCCCATGACCCCCCGGGTCCTGGTCGTGAACGACGACCCCGTTCAGCTCCACTGGATCTCCGAGACCCTCCGGGTTCACGGCAACCGGGTCACGGCGTTTCTGCGGTCGCTGGATGCAGTGGAATTTCTTCATGGCGCGGAGCCCCCGGACCTGGTCGTGGCCGATCTCCACATGCCCCAGCTGGATGGGTGGAAGCTCTGCCGGCTTCTCCGGGGCGAGGAGTTCCCGCAACTCGCGGACACCCCCATCCTGGTGGTTTCGGCCACCTTTTCGGGTGCGGATGCGGAGCAGGTTTCCAAGAGCCTCGGGGCCAACGGGTTCCTGCCCCTTCCATGCGCGGCAGATCGTCTGCTGCGCGAGGTGGGAGAACTCCTGGGCGATGGCCGGGCCCGGGACCTTCCCCTGCTGCTCCTTGCCGCCATGGCCGACCGCGAGGCAGATGGTGCCGCTCCGCCCCTCGTCTCCGGAGAGCTTTCCGGCTACCACCTGGAGGCGCCCTCCAACGGTGAAACGGTGCTCGACGCCCTGGATCGACTCGCCCCCGCGGTCGTCGTGCTGGTCTCGGGGCCGAGGCTGGAACCTGTGGTCGCCACCCTGGAGTCCATCAAGGACCGCTTCGACCCACCGGTGGTTCTGGTCGCTCGGGATCCAGCGGTGGCGGGAAGCCTGGAGTTGCTGCGCGCCGGCGCCGACGCCCTCCTTCCCCTTCCGCTCCATGCCGGTGAGCTCGGTGAACTGGTGGCCCGTGCCCGGCGGGAGCGGGCCCTCCTCCGCGTGGAAGATGTACTGGAGGCAAGGACCCGCGAACTCCGGATCTCGGAGCGGAAGATCCGGGGCCTCATGGCCTGCGTCCCCGACGGCATCCTGGCGCTTGACCGACACCTGCGCGTGACGGAGTTCAACAGTGCGGCGCGCCTCCTTCTTCCCGGCTGCGAGCTGCCGGGATTCCGTCTCGGCGATGTCGTCCACCCGGAGGACATGGAAGCGCTGGAGGAGGGGATCGGGATGGCGGTTCATGGAACGATGTCCGGTGTGGAAGTCCGGGTCCCGGGGCGGCGTCCGGGATCGGACGAGGCCTGCGACCGGATCCTCGAGGTCCGCGGCGCTCCCCACGGAGCAGGACCCGGGGAGGATGTCCTTCTCCTCTTCCGGGACGTGACGGAGGAGCGAAGGGAGGCCGAGAGGCAACGGGCAATCGAGCGACGACTGGAACACACCCAGCGACTCGAAAGCCTCGGGGTCATGGCTGGCGGGATCGCCCACGACTTCAACAACCTCCTGGTGGCCATTCTCGGGTACGCCGGCCTGGCCCGCATGAACGCTCCTCCTCACAGCGACCTGGAGGAATACCTCTGGCAGGTCGAGACTGCCGCCCGCCGGGCCTCGGACCTCACGGAGCAGATCCTTACGTTCTCGGGCGCGGCACCCGTAGCCCTGATGTCCGTGGACCTCGGTGCCCTCGTGCGGGAAATGACCGGGCTGCTGAGGCCCGCCCTCCCCAGCCGCGCCGCGCTGGTGATCGAGGGGGACGCGGCGCCGGCTCCGATCCTGGGAGATGCCTCGCAGCTTCGCCAGGTGCTGATGAACCTGGTCATGAACGGGGCCGAGGCACTGGAAGGAGAGGGTGGGAGGGTGACGGTCCGGGTCCGGGCGGCGCTTCCGGGTGAGGCGGACAGCGTCCGGACGATCCATGGCCGCTCCGATGGGGCGGAATCCATGGTCTGCCTCGAGGTGGAGGATGAGGGAGCGGGAATGGAGGCTGCCACCCTGGACCGGATCTTCGAACCCTTCTTCACCACGAAGACCGACGGCAGGGGGCTGGGCCTGGCGGCGATGGCCGGGATCGTTCGCGCCCACAGCGGGTCGATCGCGGTCGAGTCGAGCCCCGGAGAGGGCACCCGGTTCCGGGTCTTCCTTCCCCGGGCGATGTCGGAGCAGAGCCTCGGGTACCCGGAGGTGCCCCTGTCCCGGTACGCGACCCGCACCCCCCTTGCGCGGGGGACTGTCCTGGTTGTGGATGACGAGATCTCGGTGCGGAACCTGGCCTCCGATGCCCTGCGCCAGGTGGGGCTTCAGACCCGGGACGCCGGGGACGGGATCGAGGCCCTTCGGATCCTGGAGGATTCACCGGATGTGTCTGCGATTCTCCTCGACCTCTCCATGCCCGGGATGGATGGAACGGCCTTCCTCGAGGCCCTGCGGTCCAGAGGGATTCGGGTGCCGGTGGTCCTTTCCAGCGGATACCGGCTCCAGGATGAACGCGTGAGGGGCGCCGCCGACCTCTTCCACGCCTTTCTTCCCAAGCCCTACGGCCCCCATGACCTGCTGCGGAGCCTCCGCGACGCCGGCCACGAAGCCGAGCGTCGCCGGGCCCGCGGGATCCCCTGACCGATCGGTGCCCTGACGATCGGGGTCAGCCCGGTGTCCCCACCTGGGACTCGGCCTCTCGCGGGGCCTCGAGGGCCACCCTCACCGCCTGCACCAGCTCCAGCACCGTGAAGGGCTTTCCCACCATGGCAATGGGGCGTCCCGGGATCTCCAGGGGCTCCAGGTCATCCATCCCCCGGTACCCTGAAATGAAGAGAACCGGAAAGTCCTCGATGCGGCAACGGAGATACTGAGCCAGGTGGGCACCGCCCAGGCCGGGCATGACGAGGTCCGTGATGACCAGGTCATGCACCGGCAGGGGGCCGTCCGTCTGGAGGATGCGAATGGCGTCCTCCGCGGAGATGGCCTCGTCCACCGCGTAGCCATGGTCCTTCAGGATGCTGACGGTAACGCCGCGGACCAGGTCATGGTCTTCGACCAGGAGGATGCGCTCGTCCCCCCGCCAGGTGCGCCCGCCGGCCTCGTTCTTCCTGGACCGGGAGGCGGCGGGACGTTCCCCCTGGCCTTCCGGGCCGGACCCCGGGAGGCGGATCGTGAAGGTGGCTCCCTTGCCCACCTTGCTCGCCACTTCGATGCTGCCCCCGGCCCGGGTGACGATCCCGTAGACGGTGGAAAGACCCAGACCCGAGCCCTTGCCCTTTTCCTTGGTGGTGAAGAACGGCTCGAACATCCGCTCCCGCACCTCCGGAGGAATCCCCGGCCCGCTGTCCTTCACCTCGAGGCACAGCGCCTGCCGGTCCGAAGGGGTGCTCCCGGGCTCGGCCCGGGCCACGAGGTCGATGACGCCGCCCGCTCTCATGGCGTCCCGGGCATTGACGACCAGATTGACGAGGACCTGCTCCAGGTGGCTCTGGCTCATGGCCACCTCCGGAAGCGTGCCGAGAATGCGGGCCCGGAGCTGCACGTGCCCCGGCAGAAGTCTCCGGAGCAGCGACTCGGTTTCCTCCAGGACGGCGGCCACGTCCAGGGCCGATGGCAGCTCCGGAGATTCCTTCGAAAAGGTGAGAAGCTGCTGAACCAGTGCGCCGGCCCGGCTGCTGGCCTGCATCATCCCCTCCAGGTCCTCCCGGACGGGGTCGCCGGCGTCGAGCCGGGCCAGAATCATGTGCACGTGGCCCTGGATGACGGTGAGCAGGTTGTTGAAGTCATGGGCGACCCCTCCGGCCAGATGCCCCACGGCGTCCAGCTTCTGGGCGCGATGAAACTGCTGCTCGAGGCTCCGGTCGGCCGTGATGTCGCGGCTCAGGGAGACAATGTGGGTGACGGCGCCTTCGGCGCTGCGAATGGGCGTGATCGTCCGGGCCTCGAGACGCTCCTCTCCCCGGCGGAACACCGTGCGCTCCCCACGAACAATCTCCCCTGCCAGAACCCGGTCCAGGAGCCTCCTCGCCGAACCGGTGAGCTCCTGGAAGGAGAGGGATGGGTCGTCGAAGAACCTTCCGTAGAGCGCAGTACTGTCCACTTCCACCATGGCTTCGAACGCGGGATTGGCGAAACGCACCCTTCCCGACTGGTCGGCGATGCAGAGGGCGGCGTCGAGCTGAAGCAGTGCCTGAGAAAGCGTCCGTGAATCGGCAAGGGCGCCCAGCTGCTGCGAAAGGTCCCGGACGCTTCCCAGGACGCTCCGGCCTTCTGCACCTCCCGGATCATGAGGGGAGAGGGAGAGTTCGCCCATGAAGGCGCGACCTTCCCGGGTCCGGAACCGCCGGGTTTCCGGGAGGGCCACGGGGTCCGGATCCCCTGGGGATCCCGGAAGGCGGAGCGGCGCGGAGGCGTCACCCCCCTCGAGGAGATCGGCGAGCCGCAGGTCCGCGGAGTCCGACTCCCCCTCGTCCGAAAGCGCGAACAAACGCCGGAAGGCGACGTTGGTGCGAAGCAGACGCCCATCGGAGGTGCTGGCGAAGATGGGGGAGGGGAGAGCATCGAACAGGTCGGCGAAGCGGTCCTGTGACGCCTCGAATTCGACGAGGGCGACCCGCCCGGCCAGGGCCGCACCCACAAGGTGACCGATCTGTTCGAGGACCCAGGCCCGTTCCTCGGACCCGGTCTCCCCGGCGGGGCAGCGGGCCAGGAGAACCCCGAGCGATCCCGAGCCGGAAGGATCAGGATTCGCAAGCGAAATGGCTACGGGATCGGTGGGCCGGGGCGGAAGGGAGGGGGCACGGTCCACCGCATCCCGTTCCTCTTCCTCCATCGCGGGAGAGAGGTCCGTGCACGCGCCAAGCCGGATGCGCCTTCCCGGGGTCCGCAGTCGCCGGCGCAGGTCCGGGCTCAGGAGCGCACGGACCTCGGAGGCACGCAGGCATGTCTCGGTGGCGGACAGGGCGGCGTCCAGGATCTCGCTGGTCGATGCGGCCTTCTGCAGCCGCTGGCGCAGCTCCCGAAGCACCGCGCGGTCCCGGCCCCACCGTTCCGACTCGAGCTGGAGGTCGTCGATGCGGGCGTGCACCCGGAGGAGGTGAATCCCGACGACGAGGAGGCCGAGTGCGAGGGTCCCGGCCAGGAGGAGCCCCCCGCCCCAGCCGGAACTCGCGCGCCGATCGGCGTTTCGGCGGTCCGCCTGCTCGGTCGTTGCCAACGCGAGATGAAAGTCATGCTCCCGTACCCCGGTGCCCTCGGTCTCGACGGGGGTCCTGTCCGGCATCCAGTTCAGGGCCCCGACGCCCACTCCGCCCAGAACGATGCAGGCGAGGGCAACGAACCTCCAGGGAACCCCTGCGGCGTGATTCCGCCGCGGGCTCCGTGGCGATGTTGGGTCCATGAACGGCCGGGGCTGGGTCGGGCATTGAGAGGGGACGTGCCCGCAGGGGTTCCCGTTCGTCCGGGTACGGACACGGGGACAGGCAGCGGATCCGATCCTGCCCCATGGCCCCGCAATGTAGCAATGTGCGGGTGTTCCGCAACGAGAGACGCAAAAGGATCGAAGACCGGTGCGGGATCAGCCGATGGGGATCGGCGTCCGGACCCCCCACGGGGAATCCGGATGCACCGTCTGGCGGCCCAGCCCCCGGCCCTCGTTCAGCACAAGGAGCCCCTGCAGGTTGGCGGTGGGCTGGCCCTGCTGCTCCCGGGGGAGGGTCACGATGGCCAGGATGGTGAGAGCCGACACCTCGGAGGTGCCCAGGTGCCGGAGGACCCAGGGGGGGAGCACCATCCGAAAGGCGGGGAGGAAGCTGGCGGGGTCGATGGCGAGGAAGTCCGGACCCTGGCCGTCGCCACCCCGGAGACAGTACCGCCCCATTCCCAGCGACTGGAGTCGAAAGTCCCGATGCTCCGGAAAACCGTGGAGTCCGTTGGGAAAGAAGATGGGGGTGCCCTGGAGGGGCGCCGTCACGGGTGACGGGTCGGGAAGGGTGTGAGCGAGGGCGGTCATCGCAGGTAGTCCGTGAGGTTGACGCTCATGATGCGCGACGTGGCAAGGAGGGCGGCCTGGTAGGCGGCCTGGCGGTTGGAGAGCCGGGAGATGGCCTCCTCGAAGTCCACGTCCTCCAGGTCGGAACGGTACTCCACCAGGTTCAGCTCGAGATCGGCAGACCGCGAGGCGGCCAGGTCCAGACGGTTCATCCGGCCTCCCAGCTCTCCCACCAGGACCTGCACCTGGTCGAAGGCCCGGGACAGCGTGACCTGCGCGCCCCGAATGGACTCGGGGTCGTTTGCATCCAGCGCCTGAGCCAGTTCCTCAAGCGCGGCCAGCGCTCCCGTGTCCCCGAAGATCTCCCGGGCGGAGCGATTGGGGACCAGGGTGCGGCCTGGGCCGATCTCCACCGGCGATGCCCCGGTGGGGAGGGGCGCGGCGGACGTGCTCCCGGCGGCGAAGGGGGGTGTGGTGGACTGGGCGCCTCCGAACAGGTAGCGTTCGCCCACGCGGGTGTTCCCGAGGTCCTGGACGAAGGCCATGAGTTCCCGGAGCTCCCGGGCGGCGGTTTCCCTGGTTGCGGCGCTGGCGGTGCTCCCCCCCTGCGAGAGAGCCAGCTCGCGGCCCCGTGTCAGGACATCGCCGAGCTGGGAAAGGACCACGTCTTCCATGGCCAGGAACGAATTCACCCGGGACATGTTGCGAAGGAACTGGTCGTTCGCCTGGAGTCCGGCGTTTGTCCGCATGATGGACCGTGCCGCCGCCGGATCGTCGGAGGGTGCCGAAACACGACGCCCCGAGACGATTTCTCCGGTGGCCCGCTCCACTTCCCGCAGGTTGGACTGGATCCCCTCCAGCGTCAACCTCTGCATGTTGATGTTCGGTACGCGCACGGCGCTTGCCTCCGACAGGGTTCAGGGGGCCTCCCTCGTATTGCGTGCAGGATCCGTGGCCCCGTACCTTCTCGTGCTTGCAGTATCGGAGGGGCACCGGGATTCTTGAGTGCTCTCGCATCCCCCGCTCGGTGCCAGGCGTCTTCCCACCTCTCTCTCCCTCTCCCTGCAGGCCCATGGCAACGATCCTCATCGTGGACGACGAGCCCACGCCCCTTCAGATCATGGAGGAACTTGTCCGGCAGGCGGGGCATCGTCCCATCGCCGTGCGAAGCGTGGAGGCCGCGCTCACGGTGCTGGCCCGGGGAGGCGTGGACCTCGTCGTGTCGGACTACCGGATGCCCGGCACGACGGGACTCGAGTTCCTCGGGATTCTCGAGGACGAAGGCTTCAAGGTGGGGCTCATCATGGTCACGGGGTATGCGTCCATCGAGCATGCCGTCTCCGCCATCAAGGCCGGGGCCATCGATTACGTGACCAAGCCGGTGCGGGCGGCCCAGCTCGAACTCGCCATCGACCAGGCCCTGGAGTTCCTCCGACTCCGGGCCGAGAACGCGCAGTTGCGAAAGGAGGTGGGGGAGCTCCGCAGCGGGAAGGAGATCGTGGGAGCCAGCGAATCCCTCAAGCGTGTCATGGAAACCATTCGGACCGTCGCTCCCGCGCGGGCCTCGGTCCTTCTCGAGGGGGAGTCGGGGACGGGGAAGGAGCTCCTTGCCAGGGCCCTTCACAACCTGAGTGATCGCGCCTCCGGCCCCTTCATTTCCATCAACTGCGCCGCGCTCCCCGAGACGCTGGTGGAAAGCGCCCTCTTCGGACACGAGAAGGGGGCCTTCACGGGAGCGGTGAAGACCGTGCATGGTGCCTTCGAGCGGGCCCACAGGGGGACACTCCTCCTGGACGAGGTGACCGAGATGCGGCAGGACCTCCAGGCCAAGCTCCTCCGCGTGCTTCAGGAACAGGAGTTCGAACGGGTGGGCGGGACCTCCACGATCCGGGTGGATGTGCGTGTGGTGGCCACGACGAATCGCACCCTCAGCGACGAGATCCGGGCGGGCCGTTTCCGGGAGGATCTCTACTACCGGCTGAGCGTCGTGCCCATTCGCGTGCCCCCACTTCGAGAGCGCAGGGAGGATATCCCCGCCCTCACTGCCCACTTTGCACGTCGCGTCGCCATGGAGATGGGGAAGCCCCTCAGCGGGGTGTCACCCGAAGCGCTGGATCTCCTCCAGAACCACGACTGGCCGGGAAACGTCCGGGAGCTGTCGCATGCGGTGGAGCGGGCTGTGATCCTCTGCCGTGGCGAGATTCTGGATGCCGGGGCCTTCGACGCCGCCCGCTTCGGACTCAGCCTTCCGGAAGGTTCGCCCGGGGTCGGTCCGGGGGCGGGGGACAGGGAAGGGCAGACTCCGCCGACGAGGGAGCATGACTCCGCCTCGGGCCCGGATCCGGTGATGCTCCGCACCCTCAACCTCGCCGAAGCCGAGACCGTCCTCATCGGGCGTGCCCTCGAGCGCACCGGCGACAACCGGACCCAGGCTGCGGATCTCCTGGGGATCAACGTGCGCACCCTCCGCAGCAAGCTGAACCGGCCGGACTGAACCCCCCGGCCCGGCTCGGCCCCCGGAAGGGATCGCCGGGTTCACCTCGGGCGATTCGTCCGGGTCGGTGGTTCCCCCCGCCCGCCCCGACGGTGCACCCGGCCTCGCGACGAGACTGCAGGGCGTTCCTGGAGGGCGTCGTAAAATCATCAGGGACATTATCTTGCCGTTTCTTGCCCCGGGGTTTGTCCGGGGTTTTCCGCGCTGTGCCGGAAGTGGAACGCCCCTTGCCAATGATGTGGGTCCGATCCATCACCCACCCTGGCAGGAACGAGAAGCATGCTGATCCGGCTCCTGGGAAAAGACACCGCCCCGCAGCAGCTGAAGCGGGGGCTCGACGAGACCACCGCCCAGCTCCGGGGGGTGGCTCACCGCGTGGCCAATGCCTCCACCCCCGGGGCCGGTGGCTTCGGTGACGCCCTGGCCCAGGCCGGGGGGGGTGCGGAGGCTGGCGCGCCGGGAGGACCCGACGGCGTCCCCACCCTCGAGGACGAGATGATCGCGCTGGCCGACGAGCAGCTTCGTTTCGAGGCTGCCAGCCGGATGCTCCAGAAGGTCTATCAGCAGGTACGCTCCGCGGTGGGTGGCCAGTGAGCCCGGGTGGCGTGAGCGGCCCGGGCCCCGTCCGTGGGCTCCTGGTGGGGCTGGGCGCTCCGGCTTCCGGTCTCCGTGCACAGAAGGCCCGGATCGACACCATCGCCCTGAATCTGGCCAACGCCGGTACCACGGCGGCACCGGGAGCGGAGCCTTTTCGCCGGCAGGTGGTGGAGTTCGAGTCCCTTCCCGGTGGGCAGGGAGGGGCGAATCTGGCTGCTCCGTCCAGGGGCCTCCTCCCCCTGTCCGATACGCTGCAGCGCATCGAGTCCACCCTGGCGAACAGCCATCCGGCGCGAACGCCCGGGGGAGACGCCGGGGTGCGGGTGGCCGGGGTGGCCGAGGACCTCACGGAGGGCGTCCTGCTCTACGATCCCGGGCACCCGGATGCCGACCCCCAGGGATACGTGCGGCATGCCAACGTGGATGTTACCCGGGAAATGATCGACCTCCTGGAGGCCCGTCGGTTCTTCGAGGCCAACGCCTCGGTCTTCGAGGCCATGAAGTCCGTTCTTCGCCGCTCCATCGACATCTGACGCGAGTGACCCGTCCATGACGCTCATACCCTCCGCCACTCCCCTCCGGCCCATTGCCGGGCCGGGCGCCATTGACCCCCGGGTCGGCTCCGGCTCTGCCGAGGCCGAGCGGACGCGCCTGGATCGACCGGCCGACGCCCCGGTGTCCCGATCCGAGCCGGCGCTCGGCCCGGGTTCCACGGCGGCGACTTCGGCCGCTCCGGCTCCCCGGGGAATGGATCCCGCGCTCTGGTCGCTCCTTACCACCGAGGAGCGGGCCCACTTTGCCCGAGCCCGCGAGCTGGGCCCCCTGACCTATGGCCGCATGAGCGGACCCGAGGCCACCCCGGCACCCATGCGGGGCATCCGCCTCGACGTGAGGGTCTGACCATGGACGCCATCGGCGGAGGATCCATCGGGGCCCGGGCGGCCTGGGCCATGCAGCGTGCCATGCTCGGTGAGCCTGCCGGAGCAGCAGGGGCCGAGGCGGCGGGGACCGGCTTTGCCGACACGCTGAAGCAGATGCTTGGCGAGGTGTCGGAGCTCCAGGAAACCTCGCAGGACGCCATCCAGGCCTTCGTGAACGGGGAGCCGGTGGAGATCCACCAGGTGATGGCTGCCGTGGAGGAGGCCGGGATTGCGCTGGAACTCCTGATCGAGATGCGGAATCGCCTGACCGAGGCGTACCGGACCGTCATCCAGATGCAGAACTGAGGGGCGGGCGGTCATGCTTCGTGAACTCGTGCAGCAGATGGATCGTTCCGGCGGCGACCGTCGCCTTCCCCTTCTTGCCGTCGGCGTGGGCACGGTGGCGACGGTCCTCCTGCTGGCATGGTGGGCCACGCGCCCGGAATGGGTGGTGCTGGCCCAGGGCGGAAGCCCCGACGAGATCGGGCAGATCGCCGAGAGCCTGGCTGACGAGGGCGTCCCCTACCGCCTGGAGGGCAGGGGCACCGGGCTGACTGTCCAGGAGGGCGACATGGCCCGGGCCCGGGTGGCCCTGGCCCGGGGGGGACTCCCTGCACAGGGACGACCCGGATTCGAACTCTTCGACCAGCCCACGTGGGGGATGACCGACTTCACGCAGCGGATCCACTACCGGAGAGCGCTCGAGGGAGAGCTCGAGCGCACCATCACGCGGATGAGGGGCGTGGAGTCGGCGCAGGTGCACCTGGGGCTGCAGGAGTCCGCCGTCCTTCGCCGTACCGGTCGGGCGGCCGAAGCCTCCGTGGTGGTCAGGCTCCACGGCGGCATCCCGGCGAACCGGGAGCTGGCGGCCGGCATCGCCTCGCTGGTGGCCGGGAGCGTGGACGGCCTGGAGTCATCGCGGGTGCGCATCCTGGACGACAGCGGCCGGCTCCTCACGGAGTCCGACGACGGTTCCGGATGGGACCCTTCCAGCGACCGGAACTTCCGGGTGCGTCTCGAGGTGGAGCGGCACCTCGAGAAGAAGGCGGAGGATCTCCTGGTGGCGGTGGTGGGGGAGGGGAACCTGTCCGTCCGCGTGGCGGCGGAACTGGACTTCGACCGGGTCGAACGGACAACGCGGTCGGTGGACCCGGACCAGCAGGTCGCCCTCGTGGAGGAACGGGCCGAAATCACACCGGGGACGCCGGAGCAGGGCGCGGCCCAGCTGACCTCGAGTACGACCTACGAGCCCACCCGCAGCGTGGAGAGCTTTGCCCGCTCGGGGGCCCGCATCCAGCGTCTGAACGTTGCCGTGCTGGTGGGGCACCACGTGACCACCGACGCGGCCGGCGCGGTGGCACAGGCTCCACGGTCCGCCGATGACCTGGCCCGGATCGAGGCCCTCGTGGCCCAGGCCGTCGGCCTTCTTCCCGACCGGGGCGATGGCATCACGGTTACCAACCTTCCCTTTCTCGGAATGGATGTCGGGCCTCCGGCCCCGATGGCTTCCCCGGGCGTCCTGGAGTGGGCCGAGCGCCTTCAGCGTCCGATCGTCGCGCTCCTGGCCCTCCTGCTGGCCTCGGGGCTGGGACTGGCGCTCATCCGCGGCATGTCGGGCGCCGCCCCGGTGGACCCGGCTCGGCTCGAGGCGGATGCCACCGCCGGGGCCCTCGGCTCCGGTGCACCGGGGGAGGACGAGCGAGTTCCGGCCGCGCTGGGTGTCTCCCCCGGGGCCATGGCTCCCCGACCTGCGGCGGCAGCGCCCGTGAGGGTCGAGGACCCCGAGCTTACCGCTCGCCTCGTGCGCTCCTGGATGAGGGAGGGGTAGGATGGGCACGGCACTGACGCTGCAGCGTCCGGCAGGCACCGCGGAGCTTTCCGGTGCCCGAAAGGTGGCGATTCTCCTCATGGCGCTCGGGGAAGAGGCGTCTTCCGAAATCACGCGCACCCTCCCTCCGGAGGATGTGGAGGCCATCTCCTTCGAGATCGCCCGCCTCGACCGGGTGGACCCCGCAGTCATGGAGGCCGTCCTCAAGGAATGGAAGGAGACGGAGACCGCAGCGCAGTTCGTGGCCGAAGGCGGACAGGAGTATGCCCGCCGGATTCTCGTGAAGGCGTTTGGCGAGCAGAAGGCCAACCAGATCCTGAAGCGGATCGAGGCCCAGATCTCCGAAACCCTGACGCTGGCTCCCCTCCAGAAGGCCGACCCTCGCCAGGTGGCGGCGGTGCTCCGCCAGGAGCATCCGCAGACGGTGGCGCTGGCCCTGGCTCACCTCCCCGCGCGCCAGACGGCGGGTGTCCTGAAGGAAATGTCCCCGGAGCTGGGTACCCAGGTCCTCTTCCGCATGGCCCGCATGGAGAAGGTCCTTCCGGACGTGCTCCAGCTGGTGGAGCGTGTCCTGGGGTCCGGAACGCAGATCTCCTTCACCGGCAACAGCATGAGCAGCGGAGGTCCGGAGGCGGTGGCCGGGATCCTCAACGAACTCGCGAGCGGGCTCGACAGGGACCTCCTGGACCGGATGGCCGGGATGGACGCCGAACTCTCCGGGAGCATCAGGGATCTCATGTTCGTCTTCGAAGACGTGATCCGCCTCGATGAGCAGGCCATGACCCGGCTACTCCGCGAGGTGGATACCCGGGAAATGGCGCTGGCCCTGAAGGTCGTGTCCGACCCGCTCAGGGAGAAGATGCTGGCAGCGATGACCGGCCGGGCCCGGGACGCCCTGCTGGAGGAAATGGAGTTCCTGGGACCGGTGCGCGTGCGGGACGTGGAGGAGGCACAGGGCCGTGTGGTGGCCATCGTGCGCCAGCTGGAAGATGACGGCGAGATCACCCTGGCAGGAGCCGCCGATGTCCTGGTGGGGTGAAGTTGCGGAGGGCCGCGTGATCCGGCAGCCGGGTGCCCTTGAGAGCTGGGCGTGGGAGGAATTCCAGGCTCCACCCGAGCCCGTTTCGGCTCCCGAGCCCGTCTGTCCCGAAGTCCAGCGCGAGTCCGACCTGCGTCAGGCCTTCGAGGAGGGGCGTGCCACCGGGGAGGCCGCCACGCGGGACGCGCTGGCGGAGGAGTACGCCGGAACCATGGAAACCATGCGCCGGGCCCTCGGGGAGCTGGAGTCGCTGGCGCAGGCCCGCGAGTCCGCGGCCGAGGAGCGGGTCCTCGCCCTTTCCCTGGCGGTGGCGCGGGTCCTCCTGGACCGGGAGCTCCGGTCTGATCCGGGCGAAGTGACCCAGATGGTGCGCCGAGCCCTGGCCCACTTTCCCGCCGAATCTCCCCTCCGCGTGCGGCTGCATCCCGAGGACCTGACTGCGCTGGCCATGCCGGCGGCGGGAGAATCCGAGCCCCCCACCATGGGGCGCCGGGGCGGTCTCCAGTGGGAGGCCGACACGGAGCTGGAACGGGGCGACGTGGTCGTGGAGTCGCCGGAGAGGATCCTGGACGGGCGGGTGATCCCCTGCCTCGAACGGATCTGGGAGGAGATCGCACATGTCTGATACCATGGCACTGGCCCGCATGGAGGGGATCTCCAGGTTCCGGTTTCACGGCCGGATCACCCGGGTGGTGGGCCTCGTGGTGGAGGCCGTCGGCGTGGAGGGGGCCGTGGGAGATCTCTGTCGTATTCACCCCGGCCGGAAGGGCGAGACGGTCCTGGCCGAGATCGTGGGTTTCAAGGCCGATCATGTGCTCCTCATGCCCCTGGGGTCCGTGGAGGGCATTCGTCCCGGGGCCGGCGTGGAGCGCCAGGAGCGGACCTCGGGAGTCGCCTTCGGCGCGGGCCTCCTCGGGCGCGTCCTGGACGGGATGGGTCGGCCCATGGACGGAAAGGGGCCCATCGGACCCTCCCGCATGGTGCCCCTGGCCGGGGAGCCCCCCAACCCGCTGACCCGCCGGCCGATTCGGAAGATCCTCTCCACCGGGGTCCGGGTCCTGGACGGTTTCCTGACCATGGGGCGCGGCCAGCGCATGGGGATCTTTGCCGGGAGCGGCGTGGGGAAGAGCACGCTTCTGGGGATGATCGCCCGGCAGGCTTCGGCCGACGTGAACGTCATTGCGCTCCTCGGGGAGCGCGGCCGCGAGGTTCGGGATTTCATCGAGGGGAGCCTCGGCGAAGAGGGGCTGGCCCGTTCCGTTGTCGTGGTGGCCACCGGCGACCAGCCGGCCCTGATCCGGGCCCGCGGCGCACTGGTGGCCACCGCGCTGGCCGAGGCCTTCCGGGACGAGGGGAAGGAGGTCCTCCTCATGGTGGACTCCGTGACCCGCGTGGCCATGGCCTGGCGCGAGATGGGGCTGGCCGTGGGTGAGCCGCCGACGACCCGGGGGTATCCGCCCTCGGTCTTCGCCCAGCTCCCCCGGCTCCTGGAGCGGGCGGGCAACGCGGAGGTGGGCGGAATCACGGGGATCTATACCGTGCTGGTGGAAGGTGATGATTTCCAGGAGCCGGTGGCTGATCATGTTCGCTCGGTGGTGGACGGGCACGTGGTCCTCACCCGGAAGCTGGCCGCAGCGGGACACTATCCCGCCGTGGATGTCCTTCAGAGCGCCAGCCGGGTTCGGGACCAGATCGTGAGTCGCGAGGTGATCCGGGCGTCCAACCGCCTGGAGGAGCTGCTGGCGCTCTACCAGGAAAAGGAGGACCTCATCGCCGTGGGTGCCTACGAGGCCGGTGCCGATCCCCACCTCGACCGGGCCATCCAGTTCCGGAAGCCGCTTCAGCAGCTCCTGCGTCAGGAGGTGGAAGAGGCCACGTCGGTCAACGACATGTTCCGGGCCATCGTGGAGATCGACCGGGCCGCCGGCGGAGGTGAGGAATGAAGGCCTTCAGCTTCCGCCTCGATTCCGTTCTGAGTGATCGGGTACGTCGCGAGGAGCTCCAGGCCCAGGCGCTCGCCCGGGTCCGCCACCAGGCCGGCGAGGCCCGTCGCCACCGCGAGGAGCTGGAAACCCTTCTCGAGAACGAGCGCTCGGCCCAGAGCCAGGTGGGGGGCGCGCGACCGGCAGGCCACCTGCGAAACACGCTGGCGGTCATGGAGCAGATCCGGCAGCGGATCGAGGCCCTGGCCACCCGGGAGATGGAGATCGACCGGGATCTGCGGGCGCAGGTGGTGGCCTACCGCTCCGCCTTCCAGGACCGGGAGGCACTGTCCCGGCTTCGGAACCGGCAGCAGGAGAACTGGACTGCCGAGGGGTGCCGCCGGGAGCAGGCCGACCTGGACGAGGCCGCCCGCACCCTCTTTCACCGGGCCCGCTCCGGGGGAGGAGAGACATGAACCTGATCCCCGTGACCGGGATCGGTTCGGTCGTCGGCCCTGGAGACACGGGCGGAGGCAGGCCGGATCCCCGGGCGCCATTGTCGGACTTCTTTCTGCGGTTCCTCGCTGCCCTGTCCGCTCCGGAGGAACCGGTGGGTCCCGGCGAAGGATGGGAGCCCATGGGTGCGCCGGAACCGGCCCGCCCTGCGGACCCGGAGCATCCTGCGGCCGGGGCCCTCGGTGCACTCGTTCCCGCCGGCGAGGCCACGTCCCCGGTGAGGGCAGCCGCCTCTCCGCGTCCCCCCCTTGAACGGCTGGAGGGCGTGCATCCGGAGCTGGTGGCCAGGGTGGAACGGGTAGCCGACAGGATGTGGAACGAGTTCGGTCACCGGGTCGAGGTGGTGGAAGGACATCGAACCCAGGCCCGGCAGGAACAGCTCTACGCCCAGGGGCGCACGACGCCCGGCCCCCAGGTGACCTGGACCCGGAACTCGGCCCATACCCGGGGCGAGGCGGTGGATGTCCGGATCGATGGAGGCTGGGACAACACCCGGGCCTTCGAGAGGCTCCAGCAGGTCGCCCGGGAAGAGGGGATTCGTACCCTCGGAATGAAGGATGCAGGACACCTGGAGCTCCCCCGGGGAGCGGCCGGGGGAGTCGCGCCGGGTGCCGGGTGGCATCCCGTGTCCACCCCGGAGGGCGCCGCCCCCGAGATGAACGGGGCGCCCCTGCTTCGGCCCGGCGTGGCCCAGGTCGCCCAGGTCGCGCAGGTCGCCCGTGTCGCTCGCCCCGGCCACGTCCAGGAGAAAGCCCGCGTGACGGGAGCCGGGGAGCCTCGGACGGTGGCCTCCGCGGCCCGGGTTGCCGCCTTCCGGGAACTCGCCGGACGCACCCCGGACGGCACTGGGGGCGAAGCCGGCGAGACGGAGGACGAAGGGGTGCGGCTGACCGGAGCCTCGGTCCCCTTCATCGAGTTCGCATCCGCCGGAGGCGAAACCGGCAGGTCCTCCATGTCCGAGCTGGCCTCCCAGATCCTGGGTGCAGCCGCTCGCAACGGGGCCGGGATCCCCCAGGTCATGGGGGCGGGTGGAGCAGCCGGCCTCGTGCCGGGCGCAGGCACCCTCCTCCGGGCGGAGCAGATTCGGGCGCTCCAGGCGGCGGCGGGTCCCGCGTCCAACCTCTCGCTGGAGCTGACGAACGTGGACGGAGCGGGAACAGATCTCCACCTGGGGATGCGGGGTCGGGATGTCACCGCCCGGATCGACGCGGTGGACCCCCTCCAGGCTCGGGCCATGCGCCTGAGGCTCGGGGAGTTGCGATCCACGCTGGCGGAGCGCGGCCTGGAGGCCGAGCGCCTGGGCGTCCGACTGCTCCAGGCCGAACCCCTCCAGCCCGTGCGGGAGGGCGAGCGTGGAAGCGAAGCGGGCTCCCGGTCGGGGGGCGAGGGCTGGCACGAGGAGCGGGGTCGGGGACGAGAGCAGGACGACGGATCCGGTCGGGGTGGAACGCACCCCGGCGACGGCGGATTCGGGGAACTCTACGAAGGGAGACCGCATGATCAGTGAACTTGGTGGCGCACCGGGCGTGGGGGCGCGGAAACCTGCCGCCTCCCTCGCGGGAGCGTCCGCGGGACCGGGTGGGGCCATGGGGCGCGATGAATTTCTCCAGCTCCTGGTGGCCCAGCTGCGGAACCAGGATCCGCTCGAGCCCATGAAGGGGGAGGAATTCGCCGCCCAGCTGGCCCAGTTCGCCCAGGTGGAGCAGCTCACATCGCTGAACGCCCACGCCGAGGCTCAGCTCGAAGCGACCTATCTCCTGGCCACGGCCCAGAACAACTCCGCGGCCCTGAATGCCATCGGCCGGGAGATCCTGGCGGCGGGCAACGGCGTCACCGTTCCGGAGGATGGACCCGTCCATGTCACCGTGGGCGTCGGCGGCGCCGGCGGCATGGGCACGCTGATCCTCTACGACAGCGCCGGCCGCGAAGTGGCCCGGGAAGAGCTCGGCTATCTCCCCGCCGGGCGCCGCGACATCCTGGCGGAGGGGACCGTGACCGATCTCCCGCCGGGGAACTACACCTACGCCGTCCTCGTGGAAGGGGAAAACGGCAACGCAGTGGAAACCCGAACCTTTACCCGGGCCATGGTGGATGGCATCCGCTACGGGAAGGACGGACCCGTCCTGATGGCCGCAGGCGCCGAGATCCCGCTGGGATCCGTCGTCGAGATCCTGAATCCCCGCGACCGCGACCGCGACTGACGACACCGCGTCGCCATCCCGCCTGCGCCCTCGCACTCAACTCACGAATCACAACGAGGATACGATCATGATGCGTTCCATCTTCTCCGGGGTCTCGGGACTCCGGAATCACCAGACCCGAATGGATGTCATCGGCAACAACATCGCCAACGTGAACACGGTGGGCTTCAAGGCCAGCCGGGTCACCTTCAAGGAGGGCTTCGCCCAGATCCTCCAGGGTGCCAGCCGGCCCCCGGGCGATACCGCCGACGTGAGTGGCGGCACCAACCCGGTGCAGGTTGGGCTGGGAATGAACATCGGCTCCATCGACCTGCTCTTCACCCAGGGGAGCCTCGAGTCCACGGGGGTGAACACCGACCTCGCCATCCAGGGGGATTCCTTCTTCGTGGTATCGGACGGAGCCCAGCGCTTCTACACCCGGGCCGGGAACTTCCAGCTGGATGCAAACGGCCGGATGGTGGCCGCGACCAACGGATTCGTCGTTCAGGGCCGCCTGGCCAACGACCAGGGTGTCCTCACCGACACGATCCAGGACGTCGTCCTCCCCTTTGGCCAGAAGTCGCCGGCGCGAGCCACCACGTCGGCCAGCTTTGCCGGCAACCTGAACGCAGAGGCGGCCGCGGGGACCACCCGGGAGACGACCGTCACGGTGTACGACGGCATGGGAGTGGCCTACCCGGTGACCATTTCCTTCTCGAAGACCGCGGCGAATCCTCCGGCCTGGGACTTCGAGCTCTCGGTGGAGGGAGGGAGCGTCGTGTCCGGGGCCACCGGGACGCTGACGTTCGACAACGAGGGGCGGCTCGCCGCCATCCCTGGCGCGCCCTTTGTCTTCACGCCGGACAGTGGGGCGCAGAATCTCTCCATCGACCTGAACTTCGGTCAGCCCGGCGGGCTCGCCGGCATCACCCAGTTCGCCGCCTCCTCCACCGCGGTGGTTCGGGAGCAGGACGGGTTCACCATGGGCGACCTGGAGCGCTTCTCCATCGACGGCTCCGGGACCGTCTTCGGGGCCTTCACCAACGGCGTCACCCTGATGCTGGGGCAGATCGCGCTGGCGGACTTCAACAACCCGGCGGGGCTCATTCGCGTGGGAGACAACCAGTACGCCGTGTCTCCGAACTCCGGTCAGGCGGTCCTCGGGTATGCCGGCGAAGGGAGCCAGTCTTCCATCACCGCGGGGGCGCTGGAAATGTCCAACGTCGACCTGGCCCAGGAGTTCACCAATCTCATCACGACCCAGCGGGGCTTCCAGTCCAACGCCCGGGTGATCTCCACCTCCGACGAGATGCTCCAGGAAGTGGTGACGCTCAAGCGGTAACCGGGTGACCGGGGGAGGCAGGAAGCACGGCGGGTGGAGGGGACGGTGTTCTCTCCACTCGCCGTCCTGCGTTCAGGCCGGGTGTTTCGCCCGGGAAGGGCCCGGCGGTTTCGCCCGGGGCTCCCCGGCGCGCGGGAGAGAAAAGGGGGCCCCCACCGGGTCCGGGCGCGAAAGCAGACTGCATAAGCTCAACGTGGACATGACGTTGAGTTTTTTCGCGAGCGGTGGGCAGGAGGTGGTATGGAGTATGCCTTCAGAGGGGGTGAACCGGCCGACGGCGACGGTCCCACGGACCCGCCCCGCCCCGCGCCTCCGCCTCCGACCTGAACCCGGCCCACGGCTCCCATGTCCGACGAACTCCCAGAATCCACGCCACCGAAACGCAGAAACGGTCCCGGGCTCCTTCCCATGCTCCTGCTGGCCCTCCTGGCCGGAGGATCCGCGGGCGGCGGGGCCGGGTGGTTTGCCGCGGATCTCCGGGGAGCCGCTCCGGGACAGACCGCAGGGGACCGGGGTCCGACCGGCGACCACGAATCTGCCGTGGAGCCGGCGTGGGAGCTCTTCAGCCTCGACAATCTCGTGGTGAATCCCGCCGGCACCCAGGGACGCCGCTTCCTCGTCGTGAGCCTTGCCGTGGAGGTGGAGCCGGACTCGGCCCTTCCCCGGGTGGCCGCGGCCGAGGCCCGGATCCGGGACGGCATCCTTCGGGCCCTCGGGGCCAGGACCGTGGAGGAACTCGCCGATCCGGATCGCCGAAGCGAGCTGGAGGCTCTCGTCCGCGCTGCCGTGGTGAGCGTCGCCGACGACCGGAGCGTGGGCCGGGTCTACTTCTCGCAGTTCGTGCTCCAGTAAGCCATGGACATGGCCCCCGATTCCCGGTCCGGCAGCAGGAACGACGCCCCCTCCAGCGCCGGGGGGGGCGAGGTCCGGCTCTACGACTTCCAGCGTCCTTCGCGCATCTCCAGGGACCAGCTCCGTTCGCTCCACGCCATCCACGGCATGGTCACGAAGGGGATGGAGGGGTGGTTTGCCGGGCGGGTCCCGGACTCCATCACGGTAGAACTGGAAAGGGTGGAGCCCCGGACATTCGGGGAGTTCATCCTGGCGCTGCCTGCCCCGTGTGCCTCCTACGTTCTCGGCCTTGGCCCGGTCTCCGAGGCTCCGGCGGTGGTGGAGGTGGGGCGCGACCTTGCCTTCTTCCTGGTGGACCGGTTCCTGGGGGGCTCGGGGGCACCGGAGTCGCCCGAGCGCTCCCTCACCGTGGTGGAGCGCGCCATCGTGCAGCTCATGGTGGACCGCATCGCCTTCCACGTTCGGGATGCCTGGAGCGATCACGTGCCCATGGAGCCGAGCGTCACCGGGTTCGAATCCGTTCCCGAAATGCTCCAGTTCATGAGCCCGGAAGACCCGGTCCTGGTGGCGCACCTGAAGGTCGAGGGCGAGGGACTGTCTTCCGTCCTGCTCCTCTGCCTCCCCTTTCCGGCGCTGGAGAAGTTCTTCGCCGGGGGGAACCATCGCCGCCTCAGCGCGTCCCGGGGAACGGAGACGGAGCGCCGGGAGGATCGGGTCCGCATGTCGGATCATGTCCGACGCGCCGGCCTCCCGGTGTCGGCCCGATTCCCCGCCTTCGAGGTCCCCCTGGGGCTTCTCGCCGACCTGAAGGAAGGCGCGATCCTCGCCACCGGCTTCAGCCCCGACACCGAACTCGAGGTCCGCATCGCGGGGCTCGACCGGTATCGCGGTCAGGCCGGACGACGGGGCAAGCACCGCGCCATCTCCATTGCCGGCGCCACTTCCTCCGACGCGCCTTCCGCCGTCGACTCGCACTTCACGAACGGGTAACCTCATGAACAACGACGACAACGACGCCATCATGGCCGCCGGCGGTCAGGAGACTCCCGCCTCCTTCGAGGAGCTTCCGGACCCGGTGCGCGGGGCGCAGGCCCCGGCAGAGCCCCCTGCCGGCGGTGGGCTTTCCCTCCTGTACGATCTTCCCCTCCCGGTCTCGGTGGAACTGGGTCGTGCCCGTCTTCCCGTCCAGGAGATCCTGGGACTGGGGCGAGGCTCCGTGATCCAGCTCGACCGCCTTGCGGGCGAGCCCGTGGACCTCTTCGTGGGCGACCGCAAGTTCGCCCAGGGAGAGGTCGTGGTCATGGGAGAGCAGTTCGCGATCCGCATCACCCGCATCCTGGCATCGGGGACCGCCCTGGCCGGGGCGACGCACTGATGGACTCGCTCTTCTCGGTCTTCTCGGCCACCCTCCTGGTGGTGGGGGCGATCCTGGTCCTGGCCCGCCTGGTCCGCGGCCGCATCCCCCAGGGTGCGGTTTCCGGGCAGCGCGGCGCCGGCTCCGCCGGGGTCGACCTCCGCATGGTCCGCCGCATCGGGATCGGGCCACGGCAGGGTGTGGCCGTGGTGGAGGCCGACGGCCGTCGACTCCTCCTTTCCTGCGGTGAAGGCGGGGTTCGTCTTCTCCAGGATCTGGGGGCTCCCGGCGCCCCGCCGGGCGCTCCTGACGCAGGCGTGGCAGAGGGGAAGGATGCGGAGTCGGCACCCGTGCGGTGGCCTCGACAGGCACCCCCCTTCGGCGGCGGGTTCACCATGCCCGCGGCCCTGTCGAGGTGGGTGCGCCGGGCCCTCCCCCTGGCCGGCGTGATTCTGGCGCTGGGGCTGGCTCCGGCTCTCGCGCCGGATGGCGGCCCCCTGGCGCTGGCAGCCCAGCAGGGGGATGCAGCCGGCGGCGCCGAATCGACGGGCGCATCGGGGTCGCTCCCCGAGATGGACCTCCGGCTGGGAAGCCGGGGCGACGAGGGAGGGCTTCAGGTCACCGGTCCGGTGGGGGCCGTGCTCCTCATCGGGTTCATGACCCTGATCCCCACCCTCCTCCTCCTCATGACCAGCTTCACCCGCATCCTCATCGTCCTGCACCTGCTGAAGCAGGCGCTCGGGGCCCAGGCGGCGCCCCCGGCCCACGTGCTCACCTCCCTGGCGCTCCTCCTGACCCTGTTCGTCATGGCACCCACGCTGTCGCAGGCCAACCGCGAGGCCGTGGGCCCCTGGATGCAGGGAGAGATGGACGAGATCCAGATGCTCCAGACCGCCTCGGTCCCCTTTCGCGAGTTCATGATGGCCACGGCCCGGGACGAGGACCTGGCGCTCTTCATCGACCTCTGGGGCGAGCCGGTGGGCGAGGACCTGGACGAGCTCCCGCTGGTGGTGGTGACCTCGGCCTTCGTCACCAGCGAGCTGCGCGCCGCCTTCCAGATGGGGTTCGCACTCTTCCTCCCCTTCGTGGTCATCGACCTGGTGGTGGCCTCGGTGCTCATGAGCATGGGGATGTTCATGCTCCCGCCCCTCATGGTCTCCCTCCCCTTCAAGCTCCTCCTCTTCGTCCTGGTGGACGGATGGGGGCTCGTGGTGGGCAGTCTCGTCCAGAGCTTCCGCTGACCTCGGGCGACCCCGACCATGTCCCATACCCTCGTCCTCGACCTGGCCCGCGAAGCTCTCTGGGTGGCCCTCCTCATGGCCGGCCCCCTGCTGATGGTGGCCCTCCTGGTGGGCCTGTTCGTCAGCATCCTGCAGGCGGTGACCTCGGTGCAGGAGCAGACGCTGGCCTTCGTGCCCAAGCTCTTCGCCATCGGCATCGCGTTTCTCCTCCTCCTCCCCTGGATGATCCAGCGGATGATGCAGTACACGACGGAGGTCTTCCAGGGCCTTCCGGGGTTCGCCGGATGATCCTCGACGCCTTTCTCTCTCCCGGCGGGACGAGTGCTGCGGCCCTCCTCCTGTTCCGGATCACGGGGCTGCTGGCCGTGGCGCCCATGTTCTCGGCGCGCTTTCTCCCCCTCCAGCTGAAGGCGGCCTTCACCGTGCTGCTGGTCATGCTCCTCCTTCCCGCGGGGCTGGCCGCCGGCGGAGCCGACGTGGCGGTGACCCCCGAGGCCATGATGGGGGAGCTGGTGGTGGGCTTCACCCTGGGGTTCGCCGCCGGAATCCTGGTCCATGCCGCCGAGGTGGCCGGGGACTTCATTGCCGTCCAGACCGGTCTGTCGGGCGCCAATCTCCTCGACCCCCTCTCCCAGACCCAGATGCCGGTACTGGGGCAGTTCATGGGGCTCGCCGCCCTGACCACCTTCCTGGCCGTGGGCGGCCACCGCGTGGTGCTGGAGAGCGCGGCCCTCTCCATGCAGGTGATCCCCCCGGGGGCCGGGATTCACCCCGACGGGATCCTCCCGCTGGTGGAGACCGGAAGCATGCTCTTTTCCCTCGGGCTCCGCATGGCGGCCCCGGTGATCGCCGCGGTGACCATCGGGAACGTGGCGCTGGGCGTCCTGGCCCGGACCGTCCCGCAGATGAACGTCCTCATGACCGCGTTTCCCCTCCAGATCGGGATCGGCCTCCTGGTCCTCTCGGTCTCCATTCCCCTCATGGGTGGGCTCTTCACCGCGTGGCCCACCCAGCTCCGGGAGCTGGGTGACGGCCTGCTCATCCAGATGGCTCCGGACCCGGGAGGCCCGCGATGAGCGACGAAAGCCCCCACGACAAGCCCCACGCGCCGACGCCCAAGCGGATCGACGACGCGAAGCAGAAGGGGCAGGTCCCGAAGAGCACCGAACTGAATGCGGCCGTCCTCCTGCTGGCTTCGGCGCTGGTGGTGGCGGTTGCCGGTGTCCCCATCTCCCGGGGTCTGCTGGAGATCTACGGCGAGACGCTGGCCCGGGCCACGGCGCCCCCCGAAGGGGCCCGGGCCACGGCCGTCTGGCTCCAGTCGCTGGGGTGGAAGGTGCTGGGGATCCTGACGCCGGTCATGCTCTTCGTGCTGGTGATGGCCCTGCTGGTGGCCGGGGCCCAGGGGCGGGGGAGCCTGTCGGTGGACCCCATCACTCCAAAGCTCGAGAAGCTCGATCCCATCAAGAAGGCGAAGCAGATCTGGGGGTGGCAGGCGGTCATGGAACTGGGGAAGTCCCTGGTCAAGATGATCATCGTCGGCGTGGCGGTGACCGGGGTCCTCTACGTGTCCCGGAACCGGATTCCCGAGCTGGTCCAGGTGTCGCCGCTGGCCCTTCTGGAGCTCATTCGCGGGTCGGCGCTCCGCATGCTCCTCTTCGCCGGGGGCGCCTACATCTTCCTGGCACTGGCGGACTACGCCTTCCAGGTGTGGCAGCACGAGCGGGGACTCCGCATGTCGCAGGAGGAACTCAAGCGCGAGAACAAGGAAAGCGACGGAGACCCCCACGTGCGGGCCCGCCGGCTCTCCATGGGGCGCTCGCTGGCGCGCCGCCGGATGATGCTCTCGGTCTCCGATGCCGACGTGGTCCTGGTGAACCCGGTCCACGTGGCGGTGGCCCTCAAGTGGGATCCGGAGGTGGCACCCGCCCCCATCGTCCTCGCCATGGGGACCCGGAAGCTGGCCCTCCTGATCCGGGAAAGAGCCCGGGATGCCGGGGTCCCCATCGTGGAGAACCCCCCGCTGGCCCGGGCCCTCCTGGCGGCCGGAAAGGTGGGGCACCCCGTCCCCGTGGAATTCTACGTCCTGGTGGCCGAAGTGCTGGCCTTCGTGTTCCGTGAGCGCGCCCGCAAGGGCAAGCCCTGGGCCGGGAGCAGGGTGGCATGAGCACACCCGGTGGCGGTACCCCGTCTTCTCGGGGCAGCGTGCTGACCTTTCTCGACCGCTTTCCGGGCAAGGGCGAGGTCCTGGTGGTGGTGGGCGTCGTGTTCGTGGTGGGACTCCTGGTCCTTCCCCTCCCCTCGTTCCTCCTGGACCTCCTGCTCGCCCTCAGCATCGCCTTCTCCCTCCTCGTGCTCCTCACGGCGCTGAACGCGGAGCGGGCACTGGACTTCTCGGCCTTTCCGTCGCTCCTCCTCCTGCTGACCCTGTACCGCCTGGCGCTGAACGTGAGCTCCACCCGGCTGATCCTGGGGGAGGGCGATGCCGGGCGCGTCATCGAGGCCTTCGGGGAGTTCGTCATCGGCGGGAACTACGTTGTTGGCGTGGTCATCTTCCTGATCCTGGTGGGGATCAACTTCATCGTCATCACGAAGGGGTCGGGGCGCGTGGCCGAGGTGGCGGCCCGCTTCACCCTGGACGCCATGCCCGGCCGCCAGATGAGCATCGACGGCGACCTGAGCGCCGGTCTCATCGACGAGGACGAGGCCCGCCGCCGCCGGGACGAGATCTCCCGGGAGGCGGACTTCTACGGCGCCATGGACGGGGCGGCCAAGTTCGTCCGGGGCGATGCCATTGCCGGCATCCTCATCACGGGAATCAACATCGTGGGGGGGATCTTCATCGGGGTGGTCCAGCGCGGGATGCCCATGTCCCGGGCCATGTCCGAATACGTGATCCTCACCGTGGGCGACGGCCTCGTGACCCAGATCCCGGCGCTGGTGGTCGCCACCGCCGCCGGGATCATGGTGACCTCGTCCTCCGGTGGAGAGCGGGTGGGCGCGGCGCTGGTGTCCCAGCTCGGCAGCCGCGCCAAGCCCCTCTGGATTGCCGCCGCCTTCCTCGCCTCGCTGGCGCTCATCCCCGGCCTTCCCGCCATCCCGTTCATTGCCCTGGCCATCATGGCGGGGATCGCCGCCCACTACGCCCCCGGGGCTCCCGGGCAGCTGGCCCTGGCGGGGGGCGGTGTGCTGGAGGGAGGCGCAGCGGAGACCGCGGCGCCCGCGGAGCGCACGCCGGTGCAGGAACTGCTCCAGATCGACCCCGTGGAACTGGAGATCGGGTACGCCCTGATCCCCCTGGTGGACCAGGAGCAGGGTGGCGACCTCCTGGAGCGGATCCGGCTCCTCCGCAGGCAGGCTGCAATGGAACTGGGTGTCCTCGTCCCCCCCATTCGCATCCGGGACGACGTGCGGCTCGATGCGCCGGAGTACGTGATCCGCATTCGCGGCACCGAGGTGGCCCGGGGCTCGCTGCGTCCTCGACGCCTGCTGGCGCTGGACACCGGCCAGGTCCTGGGGGAGGTCGACGGCGAGGAAATCGTGGACCCCTCCTTCGGCCTCCCGGGCCGCTGGATTCACGAAGGGGACCGCGTCGACGCAGAGGCCGCCGGCTGGACCGTGGTGGAAGCCGGCACCGTCCTCTCGACTCACCTCATGGAGGTTCTCAAGGGGCACGCCGCCGAGCTCCTCGGGCGCCAGGATGTTCAGGAACTGGTGGATACCCTCAAAGAGAGCTACCCGGCGCTGGTGGACGAGGTGGTCCCGGCCCGGGTCAGCGTGGGCACCCTTCACCGGGTCCTGCAGCGCCTGCTCCGGGAGCAGGTCCCCATCCGGGACATGGTCACGATTCTCGAGACCCTTGCCGACGTGAGCGACCGTTCCAAGGACCCGGAAGTGCTGACGGAGCAGGTTCGCCGCGCCCTGGGTCCCGTCATTGCCGACACCCACGCCGACCCCGATGGCACGATCCGGGGCATCACCATCGGCCCTCGGCTGGAAGTCGCCCTCACCCGTCTGTTCTCGCCGCGACCCGGCGAAGGCAACGACGTGGTGGAGCCTGGCGCCATGACCCGGGCGCTGACCCGGCTGGACCAGCTGGCCCGGGAGCACGCCCGCGAGGGCCGGTCCCGCCCCCTCATCACCTCTCCGACCATGCGGGTGGGGATCCGCCGCCTCCTGGAGCCGGTTCTCCCCGGCATCCCCGTCCTTTCCCTGGGAGAACTCCCTCCGCAGGTGAACCTTGAAACCGTTGCAACCTGGGACCTGACCGATGACCGTTGAGCGCTTTGCCGGCCCCGATCTCCCTTCCGTGATGCTGAAGGTGCACCGGGCCATGGGCCCCGATGCCATGGTCCTCCGGAGTGGCCCCTCCGAATCCGGCGGGGTCGAGGTCCTGGTGGCCGATCCCGACGAAGTGGAGGCGCTTCGACGTCAGATCGAGGCCGAGCCGGCGGTCCTGGAGCTCCGGGAACTCCACCGCGCCCGACCGCCCATCGTGGCCTTCGTCGGCGCTGCCGGGTCCGGAAAGACCACGGTCATGATGAAGCTGGCGGTGCATCGCCGGGCCTACGGGGGGCGGAAGGTGGGGATCCTTTCGCTGGACACGTGGAGCGTCGGCGGCGTGGAGGAGATCCGCATGTATGCCGAGGTCGCGGGATTCCCCCTGGAGGTGGTCCACCACCCCGACGAGGTCGAGGGGGCCATCCGCCGCCTGGGAGCGTGCGAGGTCATTCTCGTGGACACCCCCGGACGCCTGGAAGGGGACGGGGCCGGGCTGCCGGAGTGGATCGCGACCCTCCAGGCCGTGGACCCGGACGAGGTCCACTGGGTCTGCCCGGTGGGGCTCCGACCCGCCGTGGTTCGGGACATCCACCGGAAGGTGGAGCCCTGCCGTCCGACCCATGTCCTTCTTTCCCGCCTGGACGAGGCATCCCGGGACGGCGGATCCCTGGAAGTGGCCCGGGCTGCCTGCCTGCCCGCACGGTGGGTGAGCGAGGGCGCCGAGGTCCCCGGCCCCATCAGGCCGGCCCTTCCGGGGCTCATGGCATCGCTGAACCTCCCGTCCCACGCCGACGCCGGAACGTGGGACGCCGGGGCAGGCAGGACGCTCCGGAACGCAGGATGAGCGGCTCGCTGGAGGGGCTCAGGAGCTGGGTGCGGGGAAGCGGAGACGCCCCCGCCCTCAGGTCGCGGGCCGGGGTCACGCTGCTCGCCGGCGGCAAGGGCGGGGTGGGGACCTCCACCCTCGCGGCCCTCCTGGGGGCCCGAATCGCCCACCGCGGCTCCCGGACGCTCCTGGTGGAGCTGGCTCCCGGAGGGCTCCACCTGCTCCTGGGGATCGGAGGCGAAGTGGCGGGGCTCTCCGAGCTGGCCACGCCCGGCGTTTCGGCGGAATCCCTGGTCCGCCCCGTGGCCGAGCGTCTGGATCTCCTCCCGGCGGGCCCCCCGGCGGTGGACGGGCTGGGGACCGCTCACCTCTCCCTCCTGCTCCGAAAGGTGGTGGAGCTCTTCGCAAACTACGACCGGGTGGTCGTGGATGCCGGCTCCAGGGCCGACCTGGTGATTCCTGCCGGGCTGGCGGGGGCGGCGGAGCTCTGGGTGGTTACCCAGCAGGACCGGGTCGCCGCAGCCGGGGCCTACGCGCTGCTCAAGGTCGCCAGCCACCGCCTCCCGGGACTTCCGGTTCGCCTGCTGGTCAACCGCGCGACTCCCGGGGAGGCCCGCAGCGTGGCGGGCTCGGTGGCAGATGCAGCGGCCACCTTCCTGGGCCTGGAGGTCGGACCGGAGCTGGCGGTACCCGTCGACGGGAGCCTTCCCGGTCACACGCTGGCGGGGCACTCCCTGGCGGAGCGCGCCTCGAGCCCCGTGGCTCGGACCCTTGCCGACGCGGTGCTGCCTCTTCCCGACGTCCTCGGCCGCGGGACCCCCGGGGAGGCCGCCGGATCCCGCCCGGAAGGATCGCCCTACCGGGACCCGGATGCCTCGTCCGGGCTGGTCGGCACCGGGGGCCTCCGCCCGGTGTCCACAACGCCCCGCCCGGCGCTTCGCATCCATCATAAAGCGCTTTCCTGAAACATTTTACGTGCTGCACCCCCAGGCCTCGCCGGGGTGGTACGGCTCCTGCTAGACGGAAGAGTCAGACGATGGCACACCATGGACTGGAGAGCGACCGGATGGAGCAGATGGCAAGGATTCAGAGGGAGGGGACCGGCGAACTGCTGGCCCGATCCGAACGGGACCGACTCCTGCTGGAGCACCTTCCGCTGGTCCACCACGTGGCCCGGCAGATGCTTCGTCGGCGGAATCTCGACCTGGAACTGGACGATCTGGTGAGTGCCGGGACACTGGGTCTCATGGAGGCGCTGGAAAAGTTCGACGCCTCCCGGGGTCTGGCGGTGAGTACCTTTGCAACCCCGCGCATCCAGGGTGCCATCCTGGACGAGCTTCGCCGCCGGGACCCTCTCGGTCGGACCTCGCGGCGCCGTGTGCGGGAGATCGCCGAGGCTCGGGAGTCCCTCGCACAGGAGCTGGGCCGCGCCCCCGAGGACCGGGACGTGGCCCGGCGACTGGGGGTCCCGGCGGAGCAGATCGCCACCTGGGAGCGCGATGCCCTGGGCGCCGAAACCGTGCCGCTGGACCGTCCCGTGGTCGGGTCCGCCTCCACGGCGGGAGCCCGGGGTGGGAGCGGAGGCGGCAGGGCGCTGGCCAGTGAGTCGGTCGCCGATGACTCGATTCTCCCGGCCGAACTCCTGCTGGAGCGCCGGGAGCAGGCCCGGATCCTCGGGGAGGAGCTCTCCAGCCTCCCGGAGCGGGAACGGCTGGTCCTCACACTCTACTATTTCGAGGAGCTCAAGCTCCACGAGATCGCCACGGTCCTGGGGGTCACGGAATCCCGGATCTCCCAGATTCGCACCAAGGCGACCCGGACGCTTCGCGACCGGATGCAGCCCCGCCTGGGCCTGGGGCCGGAGCTGGGACGGAAGCCGGAGGTGGCAGGATGATGCCCTCGATGCTGCGGGAACTTGCGGGGGGTGAAGGTGCGATCCTCCTGGCCGCCGGCGCCGTGGTGGCCGCCGTCCTCATGGGTCTTGCCTGGAGCCTGGTTCGCCGGATTCTTCCCTCCTCGAAACCCCGGGAGGCCGAACCGGGCGAGGCCCCGGCCGGCGGATCCTTTGCCCACACCCTTTCCGCTTCCGCCTCGGATCTCCCCGACGGGGAACTCTGCCGGGTGGCTGGCATTCCCCGGAATCTTCTCCCCCTGCTCCGGGCCCGGCCCGCCCAGGGCACGGAGTCCACCGCATGAGCAACCCTCGCGTTCTCGCCTCAACGGCTGGGGCCCTCCGGGTCCTGGAACTGCGCCAGCAGGTCGCGGCGCACAACCTGGCCAACGTTTCCTCCCCCGGCTTCAAGGCCGACCGCGTCTTTGCGCGGGCGGATGTCGAGGGGGGGGCGCCGGTTGCAGACCGAGGCCGGAACGAGGCGGACGGCCCTCTGGTGGTCACGAATCGACCCCTGGACCTGGCCCTCGAAGGCGACGGCTTCCTGGTGGTGACCACGCCGGAGGGGCAGCGCCTCACCCGTGGCGGGAGCCTGGGAATCGATCCCGACGGCGGCCTGGTGGACGCCTCCGGGCACCCGGTGATGGGGGTGGACGGCGAGAACATCGTCCTCCCTCCGGGAGAACTGGTGGTGTCCCGGACCGGAGACCTCCAGGTGGAGGGGATCGCGGCCGGTCGCCTGCTGCTGGTGCGGGTGGAGGGCGCGGAGGGCCTCCTCATGGCCGGGGCCGGCGGTCTCCGCATTCCCCCGGAAGGTCTGGAACTCCAGGAGGCCCTGGGGATCCGCGTCCACCAGGGGGCTCTGGAGGACAGCAACGTGAACCCCGTGCTGGCCATGACCGACATGATCGAGATCCAGCGCTCCTATGCCTCCCTCCAGCGTTCCGTGCACGTGCTGGACGGGGTGATGGACCGCGTCGCCAACTCCCTGGGTCGCCTCACCTGATTCGGCGCCACCTGACTCCCCCCAACCGGAAACCATACCATGGATCCAGCCCTTCGCGCAGCCGCCACCGGAATGATGGCGCAGCAGACCCGGGTCGAGGTGATCTCCAACAACCTCGCCAACGTCAATACCACCGCCTTCAAGCGCTCCCGAGCGCAGTTCGAGGACCTCCTGTACCAGACGGTGCAGCACGCGCAGCCCGTGGGCGAGGAAGGCGCCGGGGTTCTCTCCGCCATCCAGGTGGGGCGGGGCACCCGGCTGTCGTCGGTGCAGCGCATCGGTGCCCAGGGGCCCCTTCAGCCCACGGGTCGATCGCTGGACCTGGCCATCGAGGGAGACGGTTTCCTCCAGGTGCGGACGCCGGCCGGTGACCTGGCCTATACCCGCGACGGAAACCTCACCATTTCGGATCGCGGAGTCCTCGTCAGCCAGAACGGGTATCCGGTGATGCCCGATGTCACCATCCCCATCGATGCTTCCGAAATCATCATCACCCGGAACGGGGTGGTGGCGGCGACGGTGCCGGGGTCGGTGGAGGCCGTGGAACTGGGCCGCATCGAGCTGGTCCGATTCACGAATCCCGCCGGGCTGCGTGCACTGGGCGAAAACCTTCTGGCCGAGTCATCGGCCTCGGGGCATCCCATTTCGGGCTTCCCGCAGGAGGACGGCTTCGGACGGCTCATCCAGGGCTCGCTGGAAGGAAGCAACGTGGAGGTCGTCCAGGAGATGGTCGAGATGATCACCGCCCTGCGCGCCTACGAGATCAACTCCAAGGCCATCAAGACCGCCGAGCAGATGGGCGAGATGGCGAACAACCTGATTCGCTGATGCCCCTCCTTCTTCTTCTGGCTGTGGCCCTGGCCACCCCGCCGGCCGGCCCGGGCCCCGTTTCGCCGGACACGGCGGCAGGCGCCGACCCCCGCATCCCCGCCGCTGTGGTGGAAGGGGTTCGCGGGCAGATCGCCGAGGCGTGGGGGGTGGACCCGGGGCAGGTGGTGCTCCGCTGGACCCCCTCGGGCCGGGGCCGGATGGCCGACCCGCCCCCGGAGGCCTTCCGGGTCCTGGGGACGGGGGCCGGCGGCCAGTGGGTGGTGGAACTCCGCTCGGGCGCGGGAATCCAGCGTGTCTCGCTCCGGGCCGGCGTGGAGGTACCCGTCTGGGTGGCGGCCCGGGAACTCACCCGGGATCACCTGCTTTCCGCCGACGACCTGGTCCGGGGAACCGGTCAGTTCTGGGGTCCGCCCCCTCCCACTGCGGGGCCACCGGATGCCGGGACCGGCGCACCTCCCGGCCTGGACGCCCCGCCCCATGTGGGGTGGAGGGTCCAGCGCCGGATCGAGTCCGGAGAGCCGGTGGGGCCTCCTGCCGTCACGCCCCCCAGCCTGTTCCAGGCCGGGGATGCCGTGGGGGTGTGGGTGCAGCGAGGACAGGTATCGGTGGAAATCGTCGGCGAGGCACGCAGTGCAGGGCTCCAGGGCAGGGAAGCGCGAGTGCGCCTTCCCTCCGGCCGGGTGGTAACGGGGACCGTTGTCTCCGCCACCCGCATCACCCTCAGGGAAGGATCGTGACATGATGGAACGCAAGGCATCGGGCAACGGATCGGGGGCCTCCGGCACCGCGGTCCGCGCGGCAGCCTCCCTCGCCGTCTGCGGGGCGCTCCTGCTCCTGCCCGGACTTCTCCCGCCTGCCCTGGCGCCTCTCGGGGGCGCGGTGCTCCAGGGACAGCAGCCCGCAGCACAGTCCCCCCCCCCGACCCGGGACGCGGCGGTTCGCACCTCCTGGACATCGGACCGCCACCACCTCGAGATCGGGGACATCATTTCGATCCGCGTGGACGAGGCGACGCTCGCCACGGCGAACGTCGTGGATACCCGTTCGCTGAACCGGAGCCGGGATCTTGCTCTCCAGGGGGGTGCTGCGGGGCAGGGTGGCGCTGCGGGGGCCACCAGTCGCGCCGACCTCTCGGATCGGGTACGGGGAGAGTCCACGCGGCGGGAACGGTTCTCCACCGAGGTATCGGCCCGGGTGGTGGAGCATGGTCCGGCGGGCGTGGTGCGCGTGGAAGGGGAGAAGAGAGTCCGGATCGATGGGCACGAGCAGGTCATCGCCATATCCGGCTGGCTCCGAAGCGCCGACATCTCGGGTTTCAACACGGTGGAGTCCTGGCGGCTGGCGGATGCCGAGATCCGCTACAGGGCTGCGGGAGACATGCGCAGGGCGCGTGGGGTGTGGGGCCGGCTGCTGGGATGGTTCTGGCCATGAGTCCGAGCCTCCGAAACCATGCTTGCGGTGCGCCTTCCGGGCCCACGGCCGGCAGCGCCCTTCACCGGACCCTTCCCCTGGTCGCATGGGCCGCCCTGGTCCTCCTTCCGGCCATCCTGTTCCCCGGAACGCTTCGGGGCCAGGGCCAGGGGCAGGGCCAGGGGCAGGGCCCGGTGGTCACGGTGGGCGACCTGACCCTCGTCGAATCCGAGGTCCCCCTCCGTCTCATGGGGTACGGCCTCGTCGTGGGACTCGACGGAACCGGCGACCGGATCCTGGGCGGGGCCTCCGGAGGGGGCTTCACCGTGCGCTCCGTCGCCAACCTCCTCCGACGCTTCGATGTCGAGGTCCCGGAAGAGGTCCTTCGTACCCGGAACGTGGCCGCAGTGCTGGTCACCGCCGAGGCCTCCCCCTGGCTCCGCCCCGGAGGGCGTTTCACCGTGCAGGTTTCGTCCCTTGGCGACGCCACTTCCCTCCGGGGAGGGGTGCTCTGGGCCACCCCCCTGGTGGCGGATCCCGGTGGGCCGGCCCTGGCGGCGGCCCAGGGCCCTGTCTCGGTCGCATCCACTACAGGTTCTCGCTTCGCCGGCCGATACTCGGGAGAGACCTCCGCCCAGATCCCCGATGGAGGGGTGGTGGAGGTGGAGTCCTCGAGAACCGGAGCCATGGAAGCCATGCGACTGCTCCTGCGTCAACCCGATCTGGGAAGCGCCGAACGCATTGCCGAGGCGGTGAATGCTGCCTTCGGCGACGGCGTTGCCGCCGTGGAGGACCCCGGCAGCGTACGGATCCTGGCGGTCGGGGGCGAAGCGCCCAGCCTCCACGAGCTCCGAAGCCTTGAAGTGATCCGCAACCGGCGCCCCAGCATCCTCGTGGATTCTCGCAGCGGCACGGTGGTGGCCGGGGGCGGGATCCGCATCGGCGAGGCGGTGATCAGCCACGAGGGGATCACCCTGACGGTGATGCCTGAAGGGGCAGCCGGAGTCGCCGGTGCCGGGGCGGATCTCGGCGCACCGGGCGAGCTGCGACTGGTGGAGGGCGCCTCCGTCCAGGAGGTGGCCTCGGCCCTTCACGCCGTCGGGGCCAGTGCCAGGGACATCGCAGCGATCCTCCGGGGTCTCCGGGAGATCGGCGCTCTCCAGGCCGAGGTCGTGGTCCGATGACGGGGCCCGGTGGGATTCGTGGTCCCGGCGGCTTCGGCGCCCTTCGCAGCGGACAGATCCAGGGCGACGAAGCCCGGCTCCGGGCTTCGTCGAGCCTTCTGGAATCCGAGTTCATGACGACCCTCTTCCGGGCCATGCGGGACACCGTCCCCCAGGAATCCCCGGGGGCAGACGGGGCCCAGGACATCTTCTGGTCCATGCTGGAGCGGGAGGTGGCGGACCAGGCGGCCATGGGCGGCGGGTACGGGCTGGGCGATGCAATCCACCGCGCGCTGTCACCGGGTGCGGAGGGTGGCGTCGAAGCGCCCCCACCCCCCACCCGCGAGGGGATCGCCCCACCGAACGACGCAAGCGCCGGACCTCCGGCCCTCCACCCGGTCCTCTCCGGGCGCATGAACCTTCATCCCTTCGGGGAAAGCGAGCTCGGATGAACCACGGAGGCGAAGTGTGCCTGCTGACCTCCTACCCGGTCCGGCTCGGAGGACCGGAGGGAGAGCGCTGGATGATCCGGCTGGCCGAGTGCATCCGGATCGAGAACTCGCTCCTCCAGCGACTGGAGGCTGTTCTCCTCGCGCAGCGGGCGGCGGTGGAGTCGGACCACCTGCTGGCGGTGGAGGACGGCACTCATGCCACCCGGAAGATTCTCCGGACGCTGGCCGAAGCACGGCGCCACCGTGCCTCGGTGCTGCAGGTGGGAACCGGCGACCCCGCGATCGCGCTGGATGACGTGGCGTCCATGGGCGTTGAACTCTCGGACGTGGTCCAGGACGAGCGGGCTCGCCTGCGGGAGACCGCCCGCCGCGTCCATCTGACCCTGGCGCTGAACCGGGTTCTGCTGGGCGAGGCGGCCCGCGCCAGTGATCGTGCCGCCCGAACCCTCCTGGGCTCGACGCCAAGCGTGACCTTCGCACCTCCCGGGCAGGTGCCTGCCTCGGGAGCCAGCGTGGATGGCGGGCGCCACCTGAATCGGACGGTCTGACATGTCCTCCATCGGTCGCATCATCTCCACGGCGAGCAACGCCCTTCAGGCCAACCAGGCGGCGCTCAGCGTCACCGGGCAGAACGTCGCCAACGCCAGCACCGAGGGGTACTCCCGACAGCGCGCGCTCATGGTGGAGTCTCCGGTAACCCGGCTCGCCCAGGGGAGCTTCGGGGGTGGCGTCATGGTCCAGGGGGTCGAGCGGATGCGTGACATCCTCCTGGACGCTGCCTTCCGCACCGAGTCGTCGAAATCGGAGGGGTTCCGGAGCCATGCCGATCTGATGCGCAGGGTGGAGGGGGCCATGGGAGAGCCGGGAGATGCCGGGATCTCCGCCGCCCTGGACCGCTTCTACTCGGCCTGGAGCGAGCTGGCGACCGCGCCCGAGAGCGAGGCGGCCCGGTCCGGCTTGCGCCAGGTCACGGAGGCCCTCACGTTTCGCATGAACGAGGTGTCGTCCGGCATCGAGCGCCTCCGCCTCGATGGATTCGAGCGACTGGAGCAGGGCGTCGGGCGGGTCCAGGCCCTGGTGGCCGATGTGGTGGCGATCAACCGCAGCATCGTCACCGCCGAAGCCTCGGGGGTCCAGGCACCGGATCTTCGGGATTCCCGGGACCGGGCGCTGGACGAACTGGCCCGGCTCCTTCCCATCCAGGTGCAGCAGAACGCAGACGGCACGGTCCGGGTCAATCTGGGCGGGATCGGGATCGTCGATGGCCAGAAGATCCCGGAATTCGGGCTCGACGCCACCGGTGGACAATTCCGGCTCATGGTGGGCTCGCGCAGCATCGCTCTCTCAAGCTCCGAGGGGCAACTCGGTGGCATCATGCAGGCAGTCAACCACGACATCCCCGCCCTCCGGGCCGGGCTGGACGCCATGGCCAACGCCCTGGTGGAGTCCGTCAATTCCCTGCACCGAACCGGAACCAATCCCCTGGGGCAGGAGGGAGTGGACTTCTTCCATGTGCCGCTCGACGGCGCCGGCGACCCGCTCCCGGTTTCCGCGGCCGGGATCCGCCTTTCCGATGCCGTCCTGGCATCGGCCCTGGCCATCGCTGCCGGCCCCGGCTCCGGCGAGGTGGACAACGAGTTCCAGCCCGGGGTCAACAGCCTGGCGCTCTCACTCGCCGGACTTCGGGATCAGCCACTGGCCGCCCTCGGTGGCCAGAGTGTCTCCAGCCGGTTCGGGCAGATCGTGGGCGAGGCTGCCAACGCGACCCGCCGCTCCAGGGACGGAACCGAGGTCCACCGCATTCTCGCGCAGCAGGCGGACCATCGCCGGGCCGAGGTTTCCGGGGTCTCGCTGGACGAGGAGATGGTCAAGCTCATCCAGTTCCAGGCCGCCTATTCCGCAGCGGCCCGAGTCCTTTCCGCGGCCGACGAGATGCTCCAGACGCTTCTCCAGATCTGACCGGCCGTGCTGATCCTGACGCGGAAGGTGGGGGAGTCCATCGTCCTCGACGGCGGCATCAGGATCACGATCGTCCAGAACGATGCGGGCGGGGTTCGGCTTGGAATCGAGGCGCCCCCGGAAGTGGGGATCTTCCGCGAGGAACTCCTGGAGCGCATGGCCCTGGAAAACCGCCGAGCGTCGGCGAGCCCCGACCAGCTTCTGGAGTTCGTCCGCCGCCTGGGCCCGAACCCGCATCCCGTGCCAGGCACTTCCTCCGACCCGGGGGACTGAACCCCGGGTCTGGACTGAGGTCCCTGGTCGGCCCGGCCAGACTTCACCCGGCGGGGTGGTCGCCCCCGGGGGCCGTCGCCGGCAGGGGCGGCAGCGGGATGCGAAGGGGCGGAGCGTCCCCGGGGGGGCGTACCTCGAGGACGGGCTCCGCTCCAGGGTCCATTCGAAGCAGGAGAACCCCGGGCCCGGCCGCGGACACGCTTCCGAGTCCCGCTCCCCCCTGCCGGAGAAGGGTTCGCTGTGCCTGTTCCGCGGCCACGAGGAGGATGCCGCGAAGATCCGAGGCCTTCATCCGTACGGGAGGGACGGGCTTGCAGCCGGCCTCCTCCCCGAGGGCGTGATCTCCACGGTGACCGCTCACCAGCTGCCACGACTCCCCGACACACCCGAGAAGTTCCAGGGCGTCGTCGAGGAGGTCGACGGGGTCCAGGAGTTCTGCCGACTCGGTGGCGGGGGGGACGACCAGCTGCAGGTGCCGAGCCAGGACTTCGAGCGCCTCGGCCTCGTCCGCGAGAGGGGGGCCGAGATCCAGTGCTCCGGCGTCCCTCCGGTGCCCGGCAGCCGCCAGTTCGGCCAGCCCACGAGCCACCGAGGCCCGACCATTCAGGGCGTGGACCAGTTCCCGCAGGCAGTGATACCGAAGCTGGGTGGGAGTCAGGGGAAGCGCGACGGCATCATCGGGCATGGGCTCTGCCCTCCAGTTTCCCGAAGGCATGCCGATACTTGAGACATCCCGCGCCCGCCCCGTACCCGGGCGTCCCCCTTCGCATGACCCGAACCGGGAAGGCATGCTTCGTGTTTGTCGTCGTCGGCTTCGTCATTGTCTTTGGCAGCATTGTGGTCGGGTACCTCATGCACGGGGGCAACCTGCTGGTTCTCATGCAGGTCAGCGAATTCGTGATCATCGGGGGCGCCGGGCTCGGGGCCGTCTTCGTGGCCGAGCGTCCCGCGGTAGTCCGTGGCATGCTCCGCGGGACCCTGGGGCTGCTGCGCCCCTCTCGATACTCCCCGGCAGCCTATGCCGAACTCCTGCAGGTGCTCTTCGAACTCCTCTACGTGGCCCGAAAGGACGGCCTCACCGGAGTGGAGCCCCACGTGGAAGATCCTGAATCCTCCAGCATTCTGCAAAAATACCCTTCGTTCGCCCAGAACCGCCATGCGGTGGCGTTTCTGTGCGATACGCTGAAGGTGCTTCTGACCGGCACTGTCGAGGACCATCACCTGAGCGAGATCCTGGAACTGGACCTCGAGCGGCATCACGAGGAGGCGAACACCGTGCCGGAAGCCATGCAGACGGTGGCCGATGCCATGCCCGCCTTCGGAATCGTCGCCGCCGTCCTGGGCGTGATCATCACGATGGGAAAGATTGGAGGTGCCCCGGAGATCGTGGGCAAGAGCGTCGCTGCCGCCCTGGTGGGAACCTTCCTGGGAATCCTTCTGGGCTACGGGCTCTTCGGACCCCTGGCTCGAGCGATGGCGACCCGTGTGCGGGAGGAGGAGCAGTACATGGCCTGCATCCGCACGGCACTCCTCTCCTTTTCCCGAGGGGATTCACCCATCACCTCGGTGGAGTTCGCGCGTCGGAATATCGAGCCCGAATCGCGGCCCTCCTTCGCGGAACTGGAAGCCCTGACCCGTCGGCGCCCCCTGGCCGAGGGGACCGGCCCCAAGCGGGTGGCGGCATGACCCGCGCCCGGGACACCGCGGGAGAAGGCAGGGGTTCGACCTCCGCCCGAGGCGGTGGCGGAAGTCGCCCGATCATCGTGGTCCGGAAACGAAGGAGGCCCCACAGCGGACACCATGGGGGATCATGGAAGGTCGCCTACGCCGACTTCGTCACGGCGATGATGGCCTTCTTCCTGGTCATGTGGATCATGGGAATGGATCAGGACGCCCGGGACCTGGTCCAGGGGTACTTCAACAATCCCCTGGGCATGAGCCCCGGGAACCCGACGGGCCTGAATCCGCTGACCTCGGGGCAGGGCATGCAGCTCCAGGGGTCAGGCACCCCTGCCTTCGGTGCCCTGGCCGAGCGAGCACAGTTCGAGTCCGTGGCCATGAATCTGCGACGCAGCTTCCAGGCATCCGGACTGGCTGACCTGGGGGTCGAACTGGAGGTCATCGTGTCAACGGACGGGTTGCGGATGGAAATCATGGAGGCCGGCCAGGAGGAGATCTTCTTCGGAACGGGCGACGCGAAGGTCCGGCCGGTCCTGATTTCCGTTCTGGGGCTCGTCGCCGCGGAGATTCGCCGGCTCTCCCACGAGATCGTGGTGGAGGGGCACACCGATGCCCGACCCTACGTGGGCGAGGGTCCCTACGGGAACTGGGAACTCTCGGTGGACCGGGCCAATGCGGCTCGCAGGGCCATGGAGAGCGACGGGCTGGGCGGGTCCCGGATCTCGGAAGTCCGAGGCCATGCCGATCGAGCTCTTCGAGTCGCCGGCGACGGCCTCGCTCCTCAGAACCGGAGGGTGAGTCTCTTCGTGCCTGCCCTGGCCGGGGCGGTGCCTCTGTGGGAGCCCGCCGCCCGCGAGGGAGAACAGGAGCGGGGGAGGGACGGACCATGACGCACTCCCTGACCGACAGACTGCAAGAGTTCCGTGCAAATCAAGAGAGAGCGAGCACGCCTCCCGCCCTGCCTCTCGTCCTCGTCGTGGACGACCTGCCCGTCGTGCAAACGCTCGTCGGGCGCTACCTGGCGCACCTGGGATTCGACATGGTGCCGGCGGGAGACGCCGATCAGGCTGTCCAGATCCTTCGTTCGCGGGACGTCTCCCACGTCATTCTGGACGTTCATTTCCCCGGGGGAACCGAGGCGGTCTACGCCGAAATCCAGTCCAGGAACGACGAGCTGTGGCGGAGGACGGCCTTCATGACCGGGGGGTTCGTCGACCGTGCCAGGGAAGCCTTCGTGAGGAATACGGGATGCGCGGTCATCTTCAAGCCCTTCGAACTGGATCAACTGCGTCACTTCCTCCTGCCTCCACCCGGCGCCAATTCGGACGAGGAGCCGCCTCGGGTCCAGGCTCAGCCGGCGCCAACCGGGAGGCAGCCCCGCCCGGCCATGTCCACCATGTCCACCAGACGCGGGTAGGAAAAGGGCTTTCGCACCCGGATCACTCCCTTGTCCGCGAAAGGGGTGGCGCGGTCGTCCATGCTCCCGCTCACCAGAAGGATCGTGCCCGTGAAGTCGGGCCGGCCAAGGAGCGCCCGAACCACCGATTCGCCCCCTCCGGGCATCTTCCAGTCCACCAGGGCCACATCCGGCAGGGCCGTGTTCATCAAGGCGAGCGCCTCGTCGGCCGAGGCGGCCAGCTCCACCTGGTATCCCTTCGTCTCCAGCATCATGGCCAGGGTGCGTCGGATGACGGGCTCGTCATCGGCCACGAGGACCCGGATCGGGCGGTCGGGGCACGGGCGGTTGGGTGCGGACTCCGGCGAATCGGACACGACGAACCTTGATGGAGGGTTGGCGGGCAGCCCCCCCGGAGGGGATGGCATGTCCGTGTCGTCACCGAGACTTGGCAAGGTCGGTGCCATGCGCCGGCCCCACCCTCCGATTCGGCGCTCAAGCTTCGGAAAGGGCGTCCGATACCTTGATGCAGAGGGCCGGTTGGGGCCGGTCCACTGAAGGAGCACGGATGCTCCACGACAGCACACTCTACGGAAGGAGGAACCCCAAATGTCTCGCATCAACACGAACGTCACCTCGCTGAACGCACAGCGGAACATCAGCCAGACCAACCAGGCCTTTGGCCGCACCGTGGGCCGGCTTTCGTCCGGCTTCCGGATCAACCGGGCGGCCGACGACGCCGCAGGACTCGGAATCGCGAACAAGCTCCGTTCTGACATCCGGGCCCTGAAGCAGGCTTCGTCCAACGCCACCCAGGCGAACTCGCTGCTCCAGGTGGCCGAAGGCGCCACGAACCAGATTTCCAACATCGTCGACCGCATGAAGGAGCTGGCCTCCCAGTCCGCCTCCGACTCGGTGAACAACGACGGCCGGGCTCTCATTCAGGCCGAGTTCTCGCAGCTCCAGGACGAGATCACCCGCATCGTCGACACCACCAAGTTCCAGGGCACGGAGCTGCTGAGCGGCGGAACGGGAGATCCCCTCCAGTTCATGGTGAGCGTGTCGGGGAACGCGGCAGGTGACGGGCAGGACTTCATTTCGCTGGACGTGCAGGACCTGACGCTCACGGCGCTGGGCCTCGACGCTTCCTCCCTGGCCAGCCGGGACGACGCCGTGGAAGCCATCGGCGCCCTGGACGAAGCCATCGGGAAGATCTCCGCCGCGCTCGGAGACATCGGTGCGGCGCAGAACCGCCTCGACTTTGCCCAGGCCAACGTGGCCACCACCATCGAGAACTTCTCCGCGGCGGAGTCCGTGATCCGGGATGCGGACTTTGCGGCCGAGGCGTCTGAATTCGCCCGCCTGCAGATCCTGCAGCAGTCGCAGATCGCCATGCTGGCCCAGGCCAACGCAGCCCCGCAGGGTGTGCTGCAGCTCATCGGGTAACGCGGGACTCGTTTTTCGGAAGGGCAACGCTCCGGGTCGGGAATTCCCGGCTCGGAGCGTCGGCCTTCCCAACCCTGAGGACACACCATGTCGGCACCACTCACCTCCATCGGCGGCCTGGCGTCGGGGATCGACTTCCCGGCCCTCACCGACGCCATCATGACGTCCCGCGCCGCCCCCATCCGGAAGCTGGAGGGGAGGATCGAGGCGAATCAGGCTCGTTCCGAGGCCTACCTTTCGCTGGAGGCCCGCCTCATGGGGCTCAAGGCCGCCGCGGGCGAGCTGGACCGGGCAAGGTCGCTGGTGGGGATGCGTGGCCAGGTGGAGCCCGGTGCCGGCTTCAGTGTCTCGGCCGGAGCCTCGGCGACGGCAGGAGCCTTCGACGTCACGGTCCTGGAGCTGGCTCGCCCCGAGCGGCTCGGCGGCGGGACCTTCGGCAGCAGAAGCACGGGTCTCGGGCTCGATGGCACCCTCTCCTTCGGGGGCGTGCCCATGGAGGTTTCGGCGGGGGATTCCCTGGATGCGGTGGTGGCCCGGATCAATGGACTGCAGGGGACCGGGGTCCGGGCCTCGGTGATCACGCTGGGCCCCGGTGCACACAGGCTCGTGCTCTCCAGCCAGACCGAAGGGGCGCAGGGGATCGACATGGAGGACCCGGACCAGCTTCTGGCAGGTCTGGGGGTGCTCGATGCCGGCGGGAACCGGGTGGAGGTTCTCCAGGCCGGCTCCGACGCCCGGATCCGGGTAGACGGCGTCGAAGTCACGCGGTCCTCCAACGTCATGAGCGACGTGGTGGACGGACTCACCTTCACCCTGACGGAGGCCCGACCGGAGAACGTGTCCCGGCTCACGGTGAACCGGGACACGGCGGCCCTCGGCGAGGCGGTGGAGGCCTTCGTGGAAGCCTACAATTCCGCGACCGGCTTCATCCGGTCCCAGACCCGGTCCTCCGCGGCCGAGCGGGCCCCGCTGGCCGGGGATTCCGTGATGCGGGCGCTGGGTAGCGGTCTCCAGTCGGCCATGCTGGGTCTCGCGGGTGATTCGACGCTCGGCGGGCCGGCCCGGCTGGCCGATATCGGGGTGACCCTCCAGCTGGATGGCTCGTTCTCGGTCGATGCCACCCGCCTCGCCGCTGCCATCGCCTCCGATGCCGAGGGGGTCGCCCGCCTCTTCACCACGCGCTCGGCTTCGTCGGACCCGGCCGTGGAATTCATCCGCACCAGTCCCGAAACCGAGGCCGGAAGCTACACCGTGGAGATCACGGCGGCAGCCTCGGCAGCCTCGGTACAGGGGACCCCGGTCGGAGGCCCCATCGTGGGCGTGGGTGCCGGCGATTCACTGACGGTGCGCAGTGTCTCGGGGGCGACCTCGGTGGAGATCATGCTGGAGGAGGGGGAGGACCTGGCGACGCTGTCGGACCGGGTCACACTGGCCCTTGTGGGTGCGGGGCTCGAGATCGAGGCGGTGGTGGAGGGCGGCGCCCTGGTGCTCCGCCATGCCTTTTCGGGCTCCGGTAACGGGTTCCAGCTCGAGACCGGCGGGAATGCCGGAGCCCTCCTTGGGCTCGCGGCCGGGACGTTCCACGGGACCAACGTGCAGGGCACCGTGAATGGCCAGGCGGCCAGGGGAACGGGGGAGGTCCTCCAGGTCACGGGCGAGGGTCCGGCGCGTGGGCTCTTTCTTCGGATCAGGGAAATGCCGGCGGGGGGATCGGCCGAGGTGGAGCTCTCCCGGGGCGTGGGTTCGGCGGTGGAGCGCCTCACCGCACTGGCTACGGGCTCGGGGAACAGCGGGATGCCTGCCACCCGGGACCGACTCGCCGACACCTCGACGAAGCTCCGGCGACGCGCCGAGGACATCCAGGCCCGCCTGGATCTGCAGCGGGCTCAGCTCCTCAAGCGATTTGCCGCGGTGGAAGAGGCCATTTCCAGGGCGCAGAGCCAGGGGACCTACCTGAGCTCCCAGCTCGACCAGATCAGCAATTTCCAGTACGGCCCGCGGCGGCGCTGATCCCGCCCGGTCCCCAGGCAGGAACGAACCATGACGTACGGAAGAAGAAGCACGGACCGTGGAGGCCCGTACCGTTCCAACGACGTACTGACCCGAACCCCCGGGGCGCTGGTGGTCATGCTGTACCACCGCCTCCTCGTGGAGCTGCGTCGGGCCGACCATCAGATCAGCGCCGGGGATTTCGAGGGCAAGGCGGCGAGCCTGGAGCGGGCTTCCGACATCGTCTTCGAACTGCTGGGCTCGCTGAATCACGAGGCGGGTGGGGAGCTGGCTGGTCGCCTGTCGGCCCTGTACACCTACTTCATTCGCGAAATCCAGGAGGTGAATCGCTCCCTGGATCGAGCCAGGCTGGCACATCTGGTCGAGGTGATCGGTCCCCTCCACGCGTCCTGGTCCCAGGCGGCGGCCGCGACCGTCACCGGTGCCGTGCCCACCCCGGATGCAGAGACCCGCTAAAGCTTCCGCCGTCAGCTGCCGATACTCTTCTCCAGAAGCCTTGAAGAGTCCCAGGGAACCTCGAAACGAAGGACCCAGACCATGAGCATGCAACCCATCTCCGGCGACATCCTGAAGGGCGTTGGTGCCCGTCGAACCGAAGAGTCCCGGGGGGCCGGCCCCCGTGTCCCTCTCACAAGTCCTGTCCAGAGGGCGGAACGAGCCGATCGAGTCGAGATCTCGCAGGAAGGGCGCGCCCAGGCCATGAAGGCGGCCCGCGGCGAGGGCGGGGTTTCGCCCCTCGGGTCGGAGCGACTGGACAACATTCGGGCCCGCATCGACGACGGGACCTATGACCAACCCGAGGTGCTGGAACAGGTGGCGCGAAAGCTCCTGAGCTCCGGCGACCTCGGCCTTTGATGACCTGAGCCCGAAGCGGAGGGGATCGTGAGGTTTCTCGTGGTGGATGACTCGGCGGCCATACGTCGGATCGTGGTGAACTCCCTGCAGCGCATCGGCTATTCCGACATCGTGGAAGCCGCCGACGGTGCAGAGGGGCTGGCGCTTCTGGACCCCTCCATCGATTTCGTCATCACGGACTGGAACATGCCCGTCATGGGCGGGCTGGACATGGTGAGGGCCATTCGGGCCCAGCCCGGCCGGAGTGCGCTCCCCATTCTCATGGTCACCTCCCGGAGCGTCCGGGAGGACATCCTGCAGGCAGCCCAGGCCGGCGTGAACAACTACCTGGTCAAGCCCTTCACCCCCCAGGTTCTGAAGGACAGGATCGACGAGGTCCTCCTGAAGCTGAAGGGCGCCGCTTGAACCCCGGTGTCGTGGCTCCCACCCGGGACGAGGTGCTGGCCGACACCCGGGAAACGCTCCGCGCCGTGGCCCGGGCCCTGGACTTCATGGCCCCCGTGTCCGGCGAGGTTTCGGCGCCGGGGATCGCCAACCCGATGCAGCACATGACCCGCCTCCTGGCCGAGTCCTGCAGCGAGCTGGCCGAGATCCTCGAAGGTCTCCGCCAGACGCGGGACCTCATTCGTGGCGCCGAGATGGACCACCTGCAGAACTCCACTGCGGCCCTGCAGGACGCGACACCCCGGTCGGAACTCGCCACCACCGGCATGCTCGCCGGCATCGAGCGCTGTCAGGCCCTGCTGGACCGGCTGGCCCCAGCCGCATCTCCCGAGGTCCTCCCGGCTGCACCGGGTGGAGACCCCAGGGAGGCACTCCGGGACGAACTGCACCAGATCATGCAGCATCTGCAGTTCGAGGACGTCACGGCGCAGCGGATCGGCCACGCGACCGGAGTGCTCGCGGAAGTGGGGACCCGGCTCGGTCACCTCGTGGGCATGCTGGACAGTTGCGGAATTTCCGCCCCCGTCCGTGACCCGATGGCGACGACCCAGGGTGCGGCGTCGCCCCAGGCGCTGGCCGACGACATCTTCTCCTGACGGGATCAATGGCCATGGAACCCCAGCCTTCCGCGCCGGCAGAACTCCTGGATCGGATCTTCTCCTCGAAAAGCCTTCCCTCGGCGCCTGCGGTTGCCATTCGCCTCCTGGAGCTGGCGGACGATCCGGACTCCGAGGTCAGGGCCATGGCCGCGGTCCTGGCCATGGATCCGGTTCTGGCGGCCCGTGTGCTGCGGGCATCGAACTCCGCCTACTTCGGGTCCCGGGTCGAGATCCGCTCGCTGGAAGACGCCATTCCACTTCTGGGTCGGGCTGCCGTCACCTCCCTGGCGCTCAGCTTCTCCCTCTCGGACAAGGCCATGCGGGTGGGTCCGCTGGCGCACCACTACCGTCGATTCTGGCTTCGGTGCGCCGTGCAGGCTTCCGCAGCGGAGACCCTGTCGCGCTTCGGAATCCAGGCGCCCGCCGGCGAGCTCTTCATGCAGGGGCTTCTCCTGGACCTCGGGCAGCTGGCCCTGCTCAAGACACTGGGCGCCGAATACGGCCGGATCCTGGACGAGGCCTCGCGCGGCGAGGCCGGGGGCGAACGCCTTGTGGCGCTGGAGCGGGAGCGACTTGGACTTACCCATGCCCTGGTCGGAGCCGCCTGGATCGCCCGCTGGGGGCTGCCGCACCGCATTCATGTCCTGGTCGAGCACCATCATGCACCCGCCGGATCGGTCCCGGAGTCGCTGGAGGCGGACGGGATTCTCGCCGCCATGCGGATCGCCTCGGTGGTGGGAGACTGCTTCCTTCGGCTGTCTCCCACAACGTCGCTCACCTCGCTGGCCAGCCACCTCCAGGATCGCCTTCGGCTCCCCGATGACCAGGTCCTGCAGTTTCTCCTTGCCGCAGACCACCGTGTCACGGAGGCGGTGACGCTCCTGTCCGCGGATGCGAAGGACCGCATGACGGCGGTGGAACTCATGGCAGAGGCGGCCGAACACTGGTCATCCATGGCATTGCAGCAGGGGCTCGGCCAGGACGGAAGCAGGGCGACGCGGGAGCTGGTTCAGGAGAACGACGAACTCCGTCGACAGGTCTTCCTCGACCCCCTGACCCGACTGTACAACCGTCGATTCGTGGACGAGATGCTCCGTCAGGACATCGACACTACCCCCCGGGGCGGGGGTGGGGTGGCCCTCCTCTTTCTCGACCTGGACCGCTTCAAGTCGGTCAACGACACCCACGGACACGTGGTCGGTGACCGAATCCTGATCGAGGTGGCCCATACCCTTCAGCGCGGGGTCCGGGGCGACGACCTTGTGGCGCGATACGGCGGGGAGGAATTCGTGATCCTGGTGCGGAACCCGTCGGTCCAGGGACTCGTGGGGCTGGCCAGTCGGCTCCGCGAGGCCGTGGAATCCCTCGACGTGCAGCACAACGGATCCCCCGTTCCGGTGACGCTCAGTGTGGGGGGTGCCATGTCCGCCGCCACCCCGTCCGCGACCCCTGATATCGAGGCGCTGGTGGTGCGGGCAGACCAGGCGATGTATGCCTCGAAGCATCGGGGGCGAAACCGGATCACGATCCGCACCCCCGAAGGCAGCATCCTGGTGGGTCCCGAGGAGATCCTTCAGGAGGCAGGGCGGGAGACCGGCACGGAGCGTCCCGTCCTCACGAAGGGAGGCGCAGGCCGCCCCGGCGGGCTGAGGAACCGGACCCCGTGGTAGCGGCCTCCCCTCCGATTCCGGCGTGACGAAGGCGATGTCATGCCCCCTGGTTTCCCTTTCCCGGCCCCTCAGCGTGCCCCCACCGCCCCCCCCTTCGCCCGGCGCCCCGAACCTCTTCCTGGCCAGACAGCCGATTCTGGACGCCCATGGGCGCCTCCACGGCTACGAACTTCTCTTTCGATCCGGTCCGGAGAATGCCTTTGGCACCTGCGACCCCGATGCCGCTTCGCACCAGACCATCGGCGCCGGGGTGATGGGATTCGGGCTGGACAGCCTCGTGGGGGAGTCGCTGGCCTTCATCAATGCCACCCGGGACGTCCTCGTGTCGGGCGTTGTCAGGTCGCTCCCCGAGGAGCGGGTTGTCATCGAGATTCTCGAGACGGTGCCTCCGGATGACGAGGTCGTGGCGGCGTGCCGCGATCTCTGGGAGGACGGGTATCGCTTCGCCATGGACGACTGGGAGGGACCGGGCGACCGCGATGCCCTCCTCCCGTTCTGTCACATGGTGAAGCTCGACGTCCTGGATGCGGATTCGGACCGGCTCGTCGAGCTCGCCGGCTGGGGGCTGGGGTCGGGGATGCCCTTCGTTGCCGAGCGGGTGGAGACCCGGGCCATGCACCGCGAGGTCACGGGCCTGGGCTTCACCTTCTTCCAGGGCTACTACTTCTGCGAACCCGAAATGGTGCAGGGGCGTCAGCTGGAGGCGAACCAGGTTTCCCGGCTCCGGCTCCTGCAGCTCATGAGTGACCCGGATCTGGACTTCGACCAGGTGGAAGACGTCATCCGCCAGGACGTGGCCCTTCCCGTCACCCTGCTGCGATACCTGAACTCGGCCGCGTTCGGGTGGCGGCACGAGGTGGAATCAATTGGCCACGGGCTCCGGATCATGGGAGAGGTCAACCTTCGCCGATGGGCCCTCATGGCCACCCTCATGGGCCTGGGGGAGGGTCACCCGGCGGAACTCATCAACCTCTCCCTGATGCGCGCGCACTTCTGCGAGGCCATCGCCGTCAGGGCCTGGGCCGGTGCCCGGTCCCTCGACGCCTTTCTCGTGGGATTGCTGGCCAACCTGGACGCCCTCCTGGGTCACTCCATGGAGGGGATATCCGGATCCATGTCGCTCCCCGAGGATGTGGCTTCTGCCCTCCTGGCCCGGACCGGGCCTCTTTCCGATCTGCTGGCATACGCCCGGGCCTTCGAGCTGGGGGACTGGGAGGCGGTGTCAAGGCTGGGATCGGAAATGGGCGTCCGGGGCGAAGAGGTTCCTGCCCTCTACGCCGAAGCCGCCGTCCGGGGACGGAAGATTCTTCAGTCCGGCAGCTGATCCCCCGGCGGTCAGGGCAGGGCTCGACGGGGGCGGGGCGCTACCGGTCCACCGGATCCGACCAGAGCCCCGCCAGGTCCCGACCCTCCCGGGTCCAGCGCCGGATGGTTGCCAGAATCGCATCCCGGTTGAAGAGAATCTCCACCCGTCGATTGATGGCCCGGGATCCGGGTGAATCGTTGGGGACCACCGGCTGATACTCCCCGAAGCCCTCCACTCGAAGGGTCGTGGGATCATGGCCCTTGTCCACAAGTTCCCGGGCCACCCCCGCCGCGCGGGCCGCCGAGAGCTCCCAGTTGGAAAGGAACTGCATGGTCTGGATCGGGACGTCGTCCGTGTGTCCCGAGACGACTGCCGGCACTTCCAGCGACGAGGTGATCTCGCCCAGCACGTTCAGCACCCAGCGGTATTCCTCGGTGAGCACCGCCGAGCCGGATGGGAAGAGGGCAGAGGAGAGGATGCGGAGCCGTACGCCGTCCTCGGCCCGGATCACGGACACCATGTGCTGGAGGTCGTGCTCCTCCACGAGTCGCTCCAGCTGCCGGGCGATCTGTTCCAGGTAGGCGTCGGTGAGGGCCAGGAGGCGGGATTCGTCCAGGACCATGTCCACCGGGTCGTCCTCTCCCGACCCCCGGGTGGCCGGGCTTCCGCCGAGCGGGAGGGGCACCAGCGAGGAGGGCGGCGAACTGGGGGTGGGAGGCGGGAGCAGCGCCGCGCTCTGGAAGGCGTCCGTGAGCGAGACCTTGGCGTCGTTGAACCGCTCCATCTTGAGTTCCGACATGCTGTACATGAGCACGAAGAAGGTCAGCAGGAGGCTCATGAGATCCCCGAAGGTGGTGGTCCAGGCCGGCGCACCCTCTTCCTGCAGCCCGTCATCGCCGGTGGCGAGGCCGGGGCCGTCCGGTACCGGGGCCGGCGCCTCCCCCTTTTCGCTCCCGGTTGCCGGGTCCGATCCTGATCCGGCCATCAGGCGGCCGCCTTCAGAGGCTTGTCGGCCGCCGCCTCGTGTTCCACAAGGAACGCCTGCATCTTCTCGCGGAGAATCGCGCCGGCGTCCCCCCGGTGCACGGCTTCCAGCCCCACCAGCGTGAGCTGGATCTGGACCACTTCGATGTGAATGCGTCGGTCCAGCTTGGTGACCATGGGAAGGAAGAGGACATTGGCGGCCACGGCCCCGTAGAAGGTCGTGAGGAGCGCCACCGCCATGGCGGGCCCGATGGACGAGGGGTCGTCCAGGTTGGCCAGCATCTGCACCAGTCCGATGAGCGTGCCCACCATGCCGAACGCCGGGGCGTACTTGCCCATCTCGTTGAAGATCTTCTGTCCCGCGCGGTGGTGCTTCTCCATGTGAACCTGTTCCGTCTGGAGAATCTGCCGGATCGTGGAGGCGTCGGTCCCGTCGGCGATGAGCATGAGCCCCTTTCGGAGGGGCCCGGTGGGGGCGTCGTCCGCAATCTTCTCGAGCCCCAGGTAGCCGTCTCTCTTGAGCACCTTCATGGAGGATTCGATGAACTCCATGATGGCCGTCATCTCGTTGCCGGGGTCGTTGAAGACCCGACGCGAGACCGAGGTGATCTGCTTCAGCTCGTGGGTGGGAAAGGCAATGCTGATGGCGCCGAGGGTGCCCCCGACGACGATGAGCATTCCCTGGATATTGATGAACATCATCAGGTTTCCGCCCAGGAGGATCGCGCCCAGCACCAGCGCAGACCCTGCCAGGACTCCGAAGATCGACGCCTTGTCCATCCCGACCCCACCTCCTCATGCTGACCGTTCTCCTCGTGGCTACGCGGCCGGCACCTGCTGCCGAACCGCTGCCTTCTCGAAGAAGTATCGGGCAGGCCGGGCGTGGCCTTGAGGGCGGGAGGGGAAACCGGAGCAGCGGAGTGCCGCGCCCAGCCACCGGGGTGGCGCTAGTGCGTTCCCTCCGGCATGGACATGCCGGTGAGCCACGCCGTGACGGCCAGGACCAGGGCGGCGGCGGCGACCTCCAGCCACGCGCGTCGCCGCGTCGCCGCCGCACCCGAGGGGGTATCCAGGGTGGGCAGACCCCTGCGCCAGTTCCAGGCGCCCATGGCCATGACACTTCCGGCCACCCCCACCTTCAGAAGCAGGACGCGGCCGTAGGGGGAGCCCCACAGGTTTTCCCACGCCATGACGTGCTGGGTGGCCAGGATGAACCCGGCAAACACGAGAATGCCCACCGATACCATGGCCACCGGGGAGAAGGCCCGGAGCTGCGCGGCGAGGGTCGGACCCCTGCCCACCCAGAGGATCAGCGCCAGGGAGCCAATCCAGGCCCCCCCGGCCAGGGTGTGGGCACCGTCCAGCGCCACCGCCAGCGGCACGCTGGCAGGCACGGACATGGCATGGCTCGAGAGCGCCACCGTGGCCACCAGGGCCACGACCCCCGTGTTCAGAAGTCGCCACCGCCGGGGGAGGGGAGAGGGCGGCTCCGGACTCCCCCACTCCACGCGGGCCGGGACGGACACCGCACCACGGCGGGCCGTCAGGGCAAAGCCGGCAGCCAGGAGGCCCAGGAGCCCGCCCTGGACCATCCAGACGGTGCCCCAGAACGTCTCGTACACGAGGAACGCCAGGTCCTCGGAGAGCGGAGCGAACGGGTCCCGGAAGCCAAGGAGCTGGACGTAGAGCCGAAGCCCCCATACCACGAGCAGGAGCAGCGAGGCAGCGGCGGCGACGGCTGCCACGCGGGGCTCCAGCCCACCCACCTGATCCGGCCCGTCGGCGTCAAGCCGGGCCGCGGCTCCCGGGGCGATGAGCGTGCGCCAGGTGGCGACGCCCCCGAGGAGGAGGACACCGCCATAGAGGAGCCACCGGGTGAGGGGCGGCGCCAGGAGCTCGATCACTCCCGGTCGGTGCTCCCGACACTGAAGTCGAAGTCGCCACGCTGGGTGTGCCCGTCCTGGGCGATCACGCGCCACATCACCGTGTAGCTGCCCGCCGGAAGGGTGGATTCGGGTCGGATGAACACCTGCCTCGCATCCTCCGGATCGGCGGCGGCGCTCGAAGTGGCCACCAGTTCCTCGGAGGCGTTCACCAGGCGCACGGTGGTCCCCCGCATCTGGGGGGGCTCCGAAAAGACCAGGCGGATCTCGGCGGGGGCGGTGCCCACGACGGTATCGGCCTGGGGCGACGATGACAGCAGTCTCAGGTGCGGCGCGGATCCTTCGGCGGCAGGCGCGAGCCAGGCGCCGCCGAGGAAGACGAGAACCAGGAGAAGGGCTGGGGTCGCACGGGAAATGGTCATGTCAGTTCCTACCTCGGATGCACCGCGATGGGTCCTCATGCGTCGTCTGCGTCGTCGAGGAGCGCCTGCACGCGCTCCAGCACGGTGGTGGCCATGGGGTCGAACTCCCCGATCCACCGGTGGGCGATGACCCCGTCCCGGCCGATGAGAAAGGTTTCCGGCACCCCCATGGTCCGGAACCGGTTCATGACCCGCTGATCTGGATCGAGCAGGATCGTGAAGGTGACGTCCAGTTCGTCCACGAAGGAGGCCACGTCCCCCCGGGCCGAACTCCGGTCCACGCTGGCCCCGACGACCTGGAGCCCCTCCCCGTCGAAGTGGCGGTGGAGGGCCTCGAGCCCTGGCATCTCGCGGATGCAGGGGGCGCACCAGGTGGCCCAGATGTTCAGCATGACCACCTGGCCCTCGAGATCGCCCAGGGCCACGACGGTCCCGTCCAGCGTCTCTCCCTCCCAGGCGGGGGCGGGGTTCCCCGGCACCGGTGGGAGCACCCGTTCGCGCGGCTCGCCGTCGCCGCCGCAGGCGACGAACGCGGGAAGGAGGAGGATCCAGGCCGCCGGCACGAGCATCCGGGACAGTTGCTTCGGGGGTCGTTTCATGGGTGCCAACCTTCCGTGAGGCGTGCAGGGCGGAGCCGCTGGAGACCGCCTGGAACCATCAATGAACCTCTGCATTTCTTCGGGGTGAACAACTTCCCTCCCCCGCATCTCCTTCCCTCCGGTGACCCCCCGCATGATCGCTGTTCTGCTCCTGGTACTCACGATTCTCTTTCCCCTGATCCTCTACTTCGTGCTCAAGGCCATCGCCTGGGTCGATTTCCGAAAGAGAACCCTCCCGGCTCTGGCAGGCCAGTTGAACGACGTCACCAGGCGGCACGAGGCCTTCGTGACGGGCACGGTCGCGCCCACGAACCCCGAGCTGGCGGCCGAGTGGCTTCGGAAGGCCGCCGAGCAGAAACTCATACTTACCGAAGCCTCGAACGTCGGCGCGGGAGCCTACCTCCTCCGGCGTCCCGGGCTGGAAGTGACGCTGGAGAAGCTGGTCCACTCTGCCTCGGATCTCTACGCCTCCCGCGCCAGGGCAGCCGCCGACCCCCCGCCCCCGTCGGCCCACTAGCCGTCCAGCCTGGCCAGGCGGAGCCGCTGCAGGCCCGAACGGCTTTCCGTCCAGGCCACCACGATCCCACCGTCCGGGAGGAGCGCGAGCTGGGGATGTGTACCCCCTTCCGAGTCCGGAACCTCGACCTGGAAGGCGACGCTGCCCTCTTCGTCGATGACGCCCAGGAGGATGTGGCGGCGCCCCTCCGCATCCACGTTGTAAGCCACGATGGTGTGTCCGTTGTCCCGTGCCACCACGGCGGGGTGTGCGATGCCAACCGACGCCCCCGCCACGACGGCAACCGGGGCGCCGAACCCGGCTTCACCCCGGGCCCTCCGGGCAAAATACACTCCCATGCGCCCTTCTGCCCCCGTGTACCACGCGGCGTGCACGGTCCCGGCGACGTCCACGTCCAGCGCAGGGCCCGAATGGGGGCAGCCCGGAAAGACCCAGCCGTCGTCGTGAATCCGGGCTGGCGCACCCTCGGCGGCAGCCGACGCGGCGGCCTCCGGGAAGACGGTGGCGACGACAGGATCCCGGACGTTCCCGCCCAGATGCTGCCGCCACCCGCCGAGAATCTCCCCGTTCGCGCCCTGCGTCAGCGCAACCCGGCAGCAGGGGCAGATTCCTCCGTCGATGCGGCGGTTTCCGGACTCCCAGCTGGCACCCCCGTCTTGGCTCACGGCAGCGTAGACCGCGGCGTCGCCGTCGTGGAGGTCGTCATTGTCGGCAAAGGCCTCCGGGGTGCGGGCGGCCACCTCGGCATCGAGACCCGTGGCGACCCCGCGCTCGATGCGCCGCGCGTCCCGCTCGCGGCCGTCCAGCCAGGCCACGACCAGCGTCGAATCCCCGAGCCAGGTGGCCCCGTGAAAGGTGTTGCCCCGGGGGGGGAGCGTCGCGGGGGAGAGGGGATCCTGCAGGTTCCGGGCGGCGGACCAGGTCGCGCCCCCGTCGGTGGAGCGGCTGAACCGGAGGTCACTGGCGGCGAAACGCCGTCCTTCCGCCACGATCCGGTTGTTCCAGAAGACCGCCACCCCGCCGGGGCCGGCCACGAGGCGCGGCGCCCCCTCGGCATGGGGGTACAGGTCCCCGTCCACGTCGTTGACCCTAACGGGGGCCGAGAAGGTCGCGCCCCCGTCGCCGGAGCGGGCCATGTAGAGGTTCCATGACGCGTCCTCACCTGCGCCGTCGGCGGCACCCCAGGCGAGGAGCAGGTCGCCAGTGACCGGATCCACCGCCAGCGACGGGTCGGCGGACTGGGTGGCCTCGCCGGGAACGCCCAGGAGCTCGACCCGGGGGTCCCCCGCATCTGCCGGGGGGCGCGCGTCTCCACTGCACCCCGCCACCGTCAGCGCCACCGCAACTCCGGCGGTCAGGCGTCCGGCGGGCCTCACGGTCCCCACCCCCACCGGAGCCCCACGTAGACCGCTCGGGGCTTGCCCGGACTCAGTTCCTCGCCCCGGAAGGCGTTGAAGCTGGCCCGCTCGGCGTAGCTCCGGTCCGCCACGTTCAGGACCCGACCGAAAGCCGACACCCCCTGCGCGAGCTCCACCTCCATCCGCAGGTTCCAGAGCGCGTGGCCCTCGTAGCGGTTCTCGTTCTGGGGGTCCATCCAGAAGGACCCCATGCGCACCCACTCGGCCTCCACGTGGCCCCGGGCCAGGGGGAGCGGAGCCCGGAACCGGGCCGAGGCCAGGTTCCGCGGGGCCGCCTCCACCCGGTTGCCGGCGAACGACACGTTCCCCCGGGGGCTCCACTCGAGGTAGCGGTGGGATGCGCGGGTGGCCGAGACATCGGCGGCAAAGCCTGCCGGAAGCGCCAGCGACACCCCCGTCTCGATCCCCTGGTGCCGCGTGCGTCCGGCGTTCACGCTCTCGGTGAGCCCGTCCTCGGGGCGCACGAAGCTCAGGATGTCGTCCCGCACGTCCATGCGGTAGAAGGCCACCTCCCAGACCACGTGGCCTCCCACCTGCCCCCGCACCCCGCCCTCGGTGCTCCGGGCCCGCACCGGCCGCAGGTCCACCGTGTTCGCTGCCGAACCCTGTCGGAAGAGCTGTCCTTCCGAAGGTGCCCGGAAGGACTCCCTGAAGGATGCGAAGAAGTTCAGTTCCGGCGACATGGTCAGCGCCGCGCCCAGCGACGGGCCGACGTTGTCGTAGCGCACCGAGGTGTCTGCCGGTCGCTGGTGCGGACCCGATGCCAGGGGGGCCAGGTTGCTCCGGTAGTCGAAGCCCACCCGGTCGTAGCGGAGCCCCGCGTTCAGATGAAGGGGCACCACCGGGTTCAGCGTCACCTGCGCATACGGCGAGATCCCGAGGAAGGTGGCGTCGTAGTCGTAGATCCGGTCTCCCCGGCTCCAGGCCACCGCGAAGCCCTGGTCCCTGACCACGTCGATGCGGTCCTCCACGCGGCTTCCGGGGCTTCGGTCCAGGTCCACGCCCGCCGTCAGCCGCCCCCGCATCCCCGGGAGGAACTGCCGGTGCACCCGGGTCATGAGGCCCAGCGAGTTGTGCCCGGTCCGGAAGACCACCGGGTCGAAGCCCAGCATCCAGGAGGGCATGAGGTCCAGGGTGTTCCAGCGCAGGAACGGGGTCACCTGGAGGACGGTGTTCTCCGTACGGCGCTCGTAGCGCGAGGCGACCCGGAGCGCCTCCACCGAGCGGTAGGTGATGGGGTGGTAGTTCACGCCCGGGTTTTCGGCCAGATCGCTCCGCGTGACCACCGAGGGGTCCTCCTGGTAGATGCTGGACCAGGCCACCGTGGTGCGAAGGTTCTGCCCCTGGCCCAGTTCCCGGTCCCAGCGGAGTGTCAGGCTCTGGCGATCGTAGGTGGCATCGTCCCGCCACCGGTCCCCCTCGGTAAGGTTCAGGTCCAGGCGGAGTCCGTCGCGGTTCCGGGTGCCCGAGGCCGATGCGAGGAGGCGCCCGAAGCCGAGGGAATTGCCTTCCACCGTCGCGTCCATGCGGGGCGACACCGTGGCGGCGCGGGTGGAGACGTCGATGACCCCCCCGATGGCGTCGCTTCCATAAAGGGACGTGCCGGGACCCCGGATCACCTCGATGCCCCCGGACTGGGGGACGTTCACCTCGTAGAGCGCGTTGTGGTTGAAGAAGCCCGGGGAGCGGGTGGGCACTCCGTCTTCCAGGAAGAGGTAGACCGGCTTGGTGGTGATGGGCTGCCGGATTGCCGTCATGTGCCCTTCGGTGCTGGTGGGACTCACCCAGACACCGGGAACACGGTTCAGCACCTCCGCGGGGTGGGTGGGGTTCACCTCGCGAATGGCGTCGGCGTCGATGCGGCTGATGCTCGCCGGCGTCTCCACCCGGCGCTGCAGTTCCCCGGAGGCCGAGACTACCAGGCCCTGGAGGAGGAGGGGTTCGGGAACGAGGTCGATGTCCACCGGCCGGGGGGCGGCAGTGTCGACGCTGATGGAGACCTCCCGCGACAGGAACCCGATGCGCTCCACCCGGAGCCTCACGGCGCCGGCGGACACGCCCTCCAGGCGGAAGCGCCCGTTGGCGTCGGTGAAGGCCGTGGAGCCCCGGTCGCCGGTAACCCGGACGGAGGCGGACGAGACGGGGGACTCGTCGGCGGCGGAGCGCACGGTCCCCGTCAGCGTGGTGGACTGGGACTGGGCCACCGCGTCGGGCGGAAGGAACAGCAAGAGAAGGACTGCGGCCAGGCCGATGGGGGCCAGGCGGGGCAACGCGTGGAAGAGGGACATGGTTCACCCTGGGTCCGAAGCAGATTCCAAAGGCGCCACGGGAGCCACGCCGGCACAGGAAGCCGAGGCGTGAACGCCGGTGGAGCGGGGGAAGTGCCGGGACGGGCGGGAGCCCGTCAGGACCGGGTGGGGGGACCCTGCGAGAAGGGAAGAGCGTGCGGGAGGAGGGCGGGGCGGATGCGGGGGTCCGGGACCGTGACCAGCAGGGTGGCGAGCGGTGCCGGCGGCGGAGGGGTCCGGAGGACGCTCTCCGGGGCCGGGCGAACCGGCGGCGGTCCCGTGACGGCGAAGCAGAGGAACCCGCAGTCGCAATCGGGGCTGGGTTCGTCCTCTGCATGCGCCGGCTCGTGATGCCCGTGGTGCCCGTGGTGCCCGTGGTGACGGTGATGGTCGTGGTGGTCGCCCTCCGCCTGCTCCACATGCTCCCCGTGCCCCGCGTGCGCGTGATGCGCACAGGCACGACTTCCCACGGCGTCGGAGGCGCCGGAGAGAAGGAGCAGGAGGACCGCCAGCCCGGTGGCTAGCGGATGACGAAGGGTTTCCAGTCGCATGCCTGAAAGATTGCAGGGATGATGCCGTTGGGGCAAGCAGACAGCCCCCGGGCCGCTTGTCCGGCGTGCGCCGGTTGGGTACGATCCATGATGCCCGCATACATGCCCTGGAACCCCGCGCTCCGCCGATCCCTGTCGACGGCTCTCCTCCTCGTTCTGGCCTCCTGCCGCCCGGCAGCGGGCCCCGAGGCTCCCGCGCCCACCGAGCCCGCCGTGGACCCCGGCGTGGAGCAGATCGCCCCGCCGGACGACGGCGCGATCCGCCCCGGCGACTCGATCCCGACGGACTGGCAGGACCGGACGATCTCGCCGGCGGAGCCGGAGCCCCTGGGCGCGTGGACCGAAGCCACCCTCGCATCCCTCTCGCTCCGTCAGAAGGTCGGACAGATGATCATGCCCTGGGTGCTGGGGGACTTCGCACCGGAGGGGAGCGCGGGGTACGAGCGGGTCATGCGCATGGTCCGGGACCAGGAGATCGGGGGGGTCATCATCTCGGTGGGGACGCCGCTGGACGTGGCGGGGAAGGTGAACGCGTTCCAGCGCGAGGCGCCGGTGCCCCTGCTGGTATCCGCCGACCTCGAGACCGGCGCGGGATTCCGCATGCGGGGCGCCGTCTACCTTCCGGGGCTGCACGACCTCGGGGGCGCCACCAACTTCCCGGCGCTGATGGCGGTGGGGGCCACCGGGGACCGTGTCCTCTCGTACGAGATGGGGCGGGTCACGGCACAGGAGGCGCGGGCGGTGGGGGTGCACCTCCCCTTCGCACCGGTGCTGGACGTGAATTCGAACCCCGACAACCCCATCATCAACACCCGGGCCTTCGGGGAGAACCCCGCCCAGGTAGCGGAGCTTGGCGCCTGCTTCGTGCGCGGGGTCCAGGACCACGGGGGGATCGCCACGGGCAAGCACTTCCCCGGGCACGGCGACACGGAAACCGACTCCCACCTGGCGCTTCCCATCATCCGGGCGCCGCAGTCGCGTCTCGACCGGCTCGAGCTTCCGCCCTTCCAGCGCGCCATCGACGCCGGCATGGGCGCGGTGATGACGGCGCACATCGCGCTGCCCGAGATCGCCGAGGAGCCCCGCCTCCCGGCCACCCTGTCGCGGAACGTCATGACCGGCCTCCTCCGGGGGACCATGGGATTCGAGGGGCTGATCTTCACCGACGCCATGGACATGAACGCCATCGACCGCCTCTTCGGGCGGGAAGAGGCGGCGGTCCGGGCCGTGCTGGCGGGGGTGGACGTCCTCCTCATGCCCCCGAACCCGGAGGCGGCCATCCGCGGGGTCATGGATGCGGTGCTCTCGGGGCGCATCCCCGAGTCCCGCATCGACGATTCCGTGCGCCGGATCCTCATGGCCAAGGAGGAACTGGGGCTCCACGAGGGCGCCGAGGTGGACCTGAACGCGGTGCACCGGACCGTGGGCATCCCCGCCCACACGGCGGTGGCCCGCGAGGTGGCCGAGCGCTCCCTGACGCTGCTCCGGAACGAGCGGAACATCCTCCCCCTCCGGGGCACCGGGACCGCCAACGTCCTCTCCGTCACCTTCCGCCGGGCCAACGACCTCATGGGGGGGCGGGCCTTCGACGCCCGCCTCCGCCAGACCTACCCGCGGCTCCAGGCCACGACGGTGACCCGCGACACTCCCGCCGCCGAGTACGATCGCCTCCTCGCACAGGCCCGCTCGCTGGATCTGGTGGTGGTGTCGCTCCACGTCACGGCCGTGTCCTATGCCGGGAGCGTCGCCGTCCCCGCAGCCACCGCCCGCTTCATCCAGGAGCTGGCCCGCCTGGGCATCCCCCACGTGGTGGTCTCGTTCGGCAATCCCTACCTGCTTCGGGAGTTTCCGAATGCGCAGGCGTACCTGCTGGCATGGAGCGGTGCCGAGGTCAGCCAGCAGGCTGCCGCCCGCGCCCTCTTCGGCGAGATCCCCATCCAGGGGCGCACGCCTACCCGCATCCCCCCGAGCTTCGAGATCGGCGCGGGGATCCAGCTTTCGGGCGGGCGGGTGACCACGGCCCCACGGAGCGCTCAGGCCCTTTCGGGATCGGTGTCCGTGTCCGGCTGTCCCGGTCCGATCCCGGCGCAGAACCCGTAAGGGCCGCAGCCGGCGTCTCTGCGGAGACGTGACACGGGACCCGGAACCGACTGAAGAGCCCCCATCCCCGGGAAGATCACGGGGGCGAGCCGGCCCCCGCGGCGTCGCCCCCGATCGCTTCGTCCGGCACATGCACCCTCGCGAAGCCGATGCCGGGCTCGTCCTCACGGACGCCTGGCATCCCGTAGCGCAGGTCGTGGAACCGCACGTCCCAGCCATCCTCCACGCGCTCCACCTGCCAGTACGGGTAGCGCATCCAGGTGGTGAACCCCCGGATCGATGCATCCTGCAGCGCGTGACGGACGACGGCGTCGGGGCGCTCCCGAGCGAGGGTCTCGACGGTCCCGTCCGGCTGCACGATGCGGTACCGGTCCTCCTCCACCACCACGAGGCGGTGGAGGTGAGGGCGGCCCGGGGAGGGATTGGCCTGCACCTCCGTGGCGGCCGGAAAGGCTTCGGCCCAGCGGGATTCGACCATCCGGGCGAGCCCCCAGGCCACGCCCACGTACAGCACGAGCGTCGCCAGTCCGACACGGGCCACCCGGACGGTGAAGGCTGCGGAGGGGCTGCGCCAGCGAAGGGCGGCGATCACCGCGATGCCGGCGATCCAGAGGACCTTGACCCCGGTCGGCACCTGCGCGCTGGCCAGGACGACCAGGCTCGAAAGCACGCCCAGCAGCGACCAGCCGACGAGCGACGCGGGCCGGGCCGAGCGCGCCAGCACCACCCCCGCTCCGGCCAGCAGCCAGAACCACGGGTCGATGATGAACAGCGTGTCGCCGTAGAACCAGCGGTCGTCGAAGGGCATCAGGAGCCGGATGCCGTAGGTGTTGAGCCAGTCCAGGAAGAGATGCGACAGCACGCCCACCCCGGCCAGCGCCAGGATCACCAGGGGGCGGAAGGGCGGACCCTCCGTCGGCCGTTCCCCCCGCCAGCGGTGCCAGAGCCAGACCAGGCCGGTGAGCATGACCGGCAGGAGGACCAGGGCGAGGATGCCGTGGCTCAGCCCGCGGCGGTAGTAGAGCGAGGTGTCGAAGCCCGCAACCATCGTCACGGCGTCGATATCCGGCAGGTTCGCGCCGATCAGCAGCGTGACCGTGGCGTAGCGCGTGGTCCGCCTGAGGCCGGACTCGGCGAGTGCCGCCCCGAACAGCGTGTGTGCAACCGGATCCATGGATTCTCTGGAGCCCTCCCGGGTTCAGGGGGCCCCGGTCAGCTCCCGGCTCAGCGCCCGCAGCTTCGCCCGGGCCTCCGCATCCATGGCCTGCGCATTCGGATCCACCGGCTCGAGCCCCCGGAAGTACTGGCCGTTCCTGAGCCCGTCGGCCTGCACGAGCTGGAGCACGGCCTCGAGCCCTTCCTCCACCGTGGCGCGGGGCTCGATTCCCCGGTCCAGCACCATGCCGGTGCCCATGAGGGTGGCCGGGTGGAGGCTCACCGACAGCACGCCCGTTCCGTCCAGCTCCTCCGCCAGGTCCTTGGCGAAGAGGATCTGCGCGAGCTTGCTCTGCCCGTA
>REBP01000211.1 GCA_007692665.1 Gemmatimonadales bacterium
ATGAAGCCCTCGCCCCAGCCCCCGAAGCTCACCTCCCCGTCGGGGAGGGTGATCCCCTCGAAATTCGGCATGAGCCGGATGACCCAGCGAGAGGTCGGGCTTTCGATGTTCGCCATGGCCGCTGCGTGCGGGAACGCGAACTGGTTGCGCTGGAGAGGACTGTCCGATGAGAACGGGGCGGCGAGCGTGAGGGAGGGGAAGACGTGTGTCATGCCCATCAGATGCCACCCGCCGGGGAGGCCGGTCATCCACATGTCGTGAACGGGGCGGGGTTCCTGCTGCATCTGCCCCTGGACCTCGTGTCCCGGCTCATGAGCGCCCGGATGAACATGCTGCTGCGCTGCTGCCGTGCCGACCAATGCCATCGCTGAAACGGTCCCCCCGAGGAGGGCCGCCGAGAAACCTGAACGCATGTGAAAACTCCTGAGTAACTGGATGCTGGTGCCTGGGAGGCACTCGAAAAGGGGTTACTCAGGCAGCGCGCGGGGGTCGAAAGATGTCGTGGTGGAGGGGGGGGGTGGGGAGCACGAAAGTTCGCGCGATTCCGACATCCCGGGTCGCGGGACTCGCTTTCGTCGAGGAGGTCGACGTCGGTGCCGCCGGCGCCGCGCACCCGGCGGCGGCCACGCAGAGACATTCCTCGCACCCGTGACCCGCGTGATCCCCGTGGGAGTCGGGGTGCGCGGGTGTGGATTCGGAGGCATGATGGAGCATCCCGTGCCCGCCGTGGTGGTGTTCGCCCGCCGACCCGCCGGGCGAGGCGGGAGCCTCGGATGATGCGGTCACCAGGCTCCCCAGGACCCCGATCCCGGAATCCTCGAGCGACACCCCAGGGTTCGCGACAAGGAAGCCAAAGGCCAGGAGGGCGGCCATGGCTGCAGCAAGAGCGGGTTTCAGGGATCGGAGAGGAATCAGCATCCGAAGGCGGCGGATCTTGTAGGGGATGAAGGGCACCGGAAAACGCCCGGTTCCAGTCGAAACATAGGCTGGAAGCGTTGCATCGTCGAGGGAGGGGAGTCAGGAGGCGCGCTGGGCGGCATTCACCTCTTGAAATCGTTCAACGCATCCTGTTAACTTCCCATGGTACCCCCTCAAGCTCTTGCTCGTCTAACCCTCGGGGGTTATGCACTCCCGGGTGGTGGAGATCATGCCTTCGCCCTCTTTTTCTTCCGCCCACCTTGCGGCCGCTCTGGCGCTGGGGCTGGCCTTCGGGCCCACCCTCGATTCATCGGCCACAAATCTGGCTGCCCAGACTTCTGGCCAGTCTCACGGGACGCAGGCGGCGCTGGTAGGGCAGGTACGCTCCGTAGGAGGGGAACCTGTCGCGGTTGCTCTCATCGAGATCAAGGGAACGGAAAGGCATGCCTTCACTTCGTCTCGGGGCGAGTTCCGGGTCACCGGGGTCCCCGAGGGCGAGTGGACGGTCAACATCCGGGCTACCGGCTACCGTTCGGCCACGTTCTCCCTGGCTTTCACGACCGGCGAAGTCCGGAACCTGCAGTTGACACTTGAACCCGACCCCATCAGGATCGAGGGAATCGACGTTTCGGCACGCGCGGCCGTGCCCGCCGAGCTTCAGGAGTTCTACCTCAGGCGGGACCAGGGCCACGGCCACTTTTTCACTCGCCTGGAAATCAGGGAGGCCAGTCCCGGAGTCGTGACCGACATTCTCAGAAGGGTCCCCGGCGTTGCCGTCGCGAATGTCTCCGGACCCTTCGGAGTGAGTCAGGAAGTCCGGATGGGGAGGAGCACCGGAATGTCCGGACGCGGTGCCTGCCGGGTCAGCTACGTCGTGAACGGCATGCCGTTCCCGGTCGCAGCAGACATCGGCATCAACGCCTTCATTCAGCCTCAGGACATCGCCGGCATCGAGGTGTACACGGGTGCGTCCCGGGTTCCGGCCCGTTTCAACTCGAGCTCCACATCCGCGCGGTGCGGCGTGGTCGTGATCTGGCTGTACTCCGGGGAGCCGGACGGCTGAGTCCGGTCAGCGTCGCGCTCCCGTCAGAGGGGCGGATCAATTCCGTTCCCGCCTCCGGTATCGCCTCCACCGCCTGACGACCCGAGAGTCCGTCCCAGCACCAGCGCCAGGACCACACCGCCGCCAACGGCAAGTGCCGTGCGGATCCTGCGGAGCTCCCGCTGTTCGACCCGTCCGAATAGCTGGCTCTCGAAGGTGACTCGCTCCTCGCTCCAGAAGTCCCCCACCCCCCCGGCGTACTCCACCCGCCGCATGAGAAGGTCCCACTGGTTCCCGCGGACCTCCTGCACGACGCCCTCGACCAGCACCACGTTTTCCCCGATGACGGGTGCCATCTGGCGGGAGCCTTCCTGGGTCATCTCCGCCACAATTCTCGTACCGGCTGCGGGTGGCCCGTCGCCCAGCGGCGCGGTGGCAAAACAGCCGGAAGTCAGGATGCCCAGGGACACTGCCAGGGCGGCAACTTCGGTTTTCCTCACAATGGACCTCCTGTCTGGTTTCGGCAGCTGTGACGCCTGGCGGCGCACCGCTTTCTCCATACCCCCCGCCCTGCGTTTGGGGTCGTCTCCCGAACCGATTGCCCTGGTCCAGAGTGACCCCACACGTCGCACCACGAAAATCGGCCCGGTGGCTGGAATGCCACCGGGCCGATCGCATTGACCTTCAAGGGCACGGCCTCACGGCTACGTGCCTTGCTCCGGCCTCATCAAATGGTGCCGCCGGAGGTGGGACAGGTCACGTTCTCGAAGTTCCAGTTCCTGTCTGGCTGTGCGGACGGCGGCGGAACGTTCGGATTCTGAAGCCGCTCCGAGTTGCCGTAGGGCAGCCGTCCCGGAATCTGCGCAGCAGGGGACTGAGGGTTTGGCCCTCCGGGGATCAACCTCGGGAAACAGGTCCTCCGGTAGTCGCTATAGGCATCCACATTCTGAAACTGCGCGATCCACTTCTCGACCATGATCTGCTCGAGGGTGATCGGCCCCCCAAGGGCAGCCATCCCGATGGCGGTCCGCACGTTGTTCACGTGGGTCAGTGCGTCGCCAGGCCGACCCAACTGGTAGTGGGCCTCCGCCATGATGAACTGGTTCTCGGCCCACGTCACGATGGGCTGACGGAAGGTCCGGAAGAGACGATTCTCCTGGTCCAAGGGAGACCACGGCGCCGGTCCGAGACCGAACTGGTTGGCGCCGCGCCACTGGCCGTCGTTGGCAGGATTGAAGTAGACGTCCAGCCTCGGATCTTCACGAGCGACCAGAACGCCGATCATCCTGGCGTTGGCGGCAAGGTCCGAACGAGCTTCGTAGAACTGGGACCAGATGTTGCCGTCGTCCAGTGTGTTTCCGTGGAAGGCCCGGAAATCCCCGGGGCCCTGCCCGTTGATGGCATCCAGTGCCGAGGCCGGTGCCTCGTTGATTCCCTGCTGCGCTGCCGCCAGCGCCGCCTCGTAGGCAGACTGACCCACCCGCGGAGCTACATGCAGGTGGTACCGGGCCTTGAGAGTGTGGGCGGCCCTCAACCAGCGCTGGGAGTCACCGTTGTAGATCAGGTCCGATGCCAGGCTCGCTGACGAAGCGGTACCCAGCAGGCTGATCGCGTCGGAGAGGACCTGCTGCACGTCGGCATAGACCTGCTCCTGCGGGTCCAGGATCGGTGCACTGATGTCCGCGTTCACGGCCTCGCGGTAGGGGATGTCGCCCCAGATCGAGGCGGCGGTCCCGATGTGCAGGCCCTCGAGCACCTTGGCGATGCCCTCAAGCCTTGCATCTCCCGCCTCGACGCCGGCGTCCCGGACCCTCCTCATGTCGAGTAGGCCACCTCCGGTGTAGAAGCCGGCGAAGTGACCGCCCATGTCGTTTTCGGTGACGTTGTACTGGCTCCCCCACTCGAGCTGCTGGTTGAAGATCCCGGCAATCTGCTGGGTCCAGATGGAGGACTGCCGGGCCAGCTGGCCTGATTGAAGTACGAAGGTTCGAGCCTGGGTGGCGATGAGAAGTGCTTCTGTCGAAGCTTCGACGGGTGAGTTCGGGTTTTCCGAGAGTCCGGGGCCCGAGAGCAGGTCTCCGCACCCCGTCACGCCGACTGCGAGAGCGGCAACCGCCGCTGTACGCATCTGCTTGAAACGAGTCATCATGATCTCCTTTCGGGTTACCGGTTGAGGCCGAAGCTGATTACCCAGGCCCGCGAAGTCGGGTTGGTGAACCAGTCGATTCCCCGGTTGGCGACAGCCGCCCCACCGGTGTGGACCTCAGGATCGAAGCCCGAGTAGTCGGTCCAGATTGCGAGGTTCCGCCCTGAGAAGCGGGCATCGATGCTGCCGAGGCCCAGACGGTCCCGAACCCAGGGGCCACTGAAGTTGTACCCGACGGAAATCTCCCTCAGGCGGGTAAAGCTCGCATCCTCCATGAGGTGCTCCCGGGTGCCCAGCCCTCCGAGGCCCGCCCAGAAGGTCTGGCCTAGCTGCACGGCCTGCCCTGCACCAGGACCGACTACCACGCCCTCGTGTCCGAAGGGATACTGCTCCTCGAAGGGCCGAGCCTCACCGTCACGGATGTCCGTGAAGCCATGCGTACCGAGGGACTGGAGCGACCCACGGGTCATGTTGAAGGTCTGTCCACCCTGCCGGTGATCCACCAGCGCCGTGACGCGCACGCCGCGGTAGTTAACATCGGCGTTGAATCCAGCCGTCCAGTCCGGGTTCGGATCACCGATGACCCGCTCCGTGTTGTCGCTCATCGGAAGGCCATTGGCCCCAAGATAGAGGGCCCCCTCCGGTGCATCCGAGCAGGCCGAGGCCGACTCATGCGTGGCGGAAGCTCCGGCGCCGTACCCGCAGCGCACCCATCCGAAGCCCCGGAAGACGCCCACGGCCTCGCCCACCTGGGCGTGTGTCGTGGAACCTCCGAAGGAGGAGGAATACCCCGTCACGTCGCGGGGGATGCCCGGAGCGATCTCACCGAGGCTCAAAACCTCGTTGGAGTTGGTCGCCCAGTTGACGCCGAGTTCAAGGCTGAAATCCGCGGTCTGAATGGGCCTTGTGTTCAGGCCCACTTCGAAACCCCTGTTCCGGATCGTGCCTGCATTGAGCGTCTGGGAGGTGGCTCCCGTGGAGGGTGGTGTTGCGACTGGGAAGATCACGTCCGTCGCGTCACTGCTGTAATAGGTGAGGGCCAGGTCGGCTCGGTCCTGGAAGAAGGTGAAGTCGAATCCCAGGTCGATCTCGGCCACGGTCTCGGGCCGGATCCCGGGGTTGCCACGACCGAGGGAGGTGTAAAGACCACCAATTCCACCCAGGGTCGGGACCAGCGTGGAGCCCGGGTTGAAGTCGGCCATGGCCGCGTTCGTGAAGATGTCCTGGAGAAGGTACAGTGCAGGCTGCTGCCCGCTCTCGCCGTAGCCGACCCGGAACTTGCCGTACGACAGGAAGTCGCTCTCGATTCCCAGCGCGCGGGTAAACGTCCAGGCCAGGCTTCCTCCAGGGTACCACGCACGCTGTGCGTCGAGGCCGAAGGCCGAGGATCCGTCGTTCCGGAGGCGACCCGTCAGGAAGAGGTTCTCGCCGATGTCCAGTTCGACCTGCCCGAAGTAGCCTTCCAGCCGGCGGCGGGATTCACCGTCCGACGGCTGGCTCTGGTCCACCGTGTTGGACATCTTGAACGGCGTCGGAGCAATGAAGCGCTGGGCGTCCACCGAGATCTGGCGGAAGTACGTCTCGTTGATGTTCTGACCGGCGCTGAACGTGCCGGAGATCCTGTCGTTGAACCGGAAGTCCGCCGTGGCCCTCAGGTTGTGATCGAGGATCCGGTCGTAGAACTGCCACCGGAAGAGCTGCCCACCCAGTGCCGCCCCGGAACCGGAGGGATGAAGGGCCTCTGTCCGGTCGTCGCTGGTGTAGTCCGCCCCGACCGTATGACTCACCGTGAGCCAGGTGAGGGGGGACCACGTGGTGTTGATGTTTCCGAAGAAGCGACCCGTCTCGGCCAGATTGGGGTGCTCGTTGATGGCGAAGAACGGGTTGTCGAAGCCCCGGTTACCCGCCGCAAAGTCCGTGGGACGAGGCATGGGGTAGCGGTAGCTGCGATGCAGCCCGTTCTCGTCCAGGTACTCGCGGTTGTTGAACTCCGGCGGGGTGCGAAGGGCTCCGAGGAGGAGTCCGTTCACGTTGTTTCCGCGACCGACGAAGCTCCCGTCGGTCTGGACGTACGCCATGCTCCCTCCGACGCGGAGATTGCTGCGGAGCTGGTGGTCGGCATTCAGCCGAACGGTGTGCCGGTCGTAGCGATCGTTGTTGCCTACGATGAATCCGTCGTGCCGAAGGGTTCCAACCGACAGGTAGAAGGTCGTCTGCTCCGTCCCGCCGGAAACCGAGATGGTGTTGTCCAGCATCAGCCCGTTCTCGAAGATCTCGTCCGCCTGGTTGTAGGTCGTGGTGCCTGCAGGCAGGAGGGGGCCCCATGTCGCGCTGTTGTGCGTGCATCCCGGCGTGGGATTCATGAGGCAGGGCTCGCCAACACCTTGGCTGCCGCTCCCGAAGCGAGTCTGCATGGGAATCGTGTTCGAAACCTGGTCGACCTGGGTCGTGGAGCGCAGGGAGTAACGGGTAACCCCGGCCTGCCCGCGCCTGGTGGTGATCAGGATCGCGCCCCCGGCCCCGGCGCTGGCACCCAGAATCGACGTCGCGGCGGGACCCTTCAGGATCTCGATGGACGCGATGTCGTCCGGATTGATGTCCGAGGCCCGGTTGCCTGCGGTAACTCCGCCGAGAATGTCGCTCGTGCGGGCTGTGTTGTTGATGGGAATGCCGTCGACGATGATCTGCGGCTCTCCACCGCCCGACAGGGTGCTGGTTCCGCGGATCCGGATGGAGGTCCCGGCCCCCGCCTCACCGCTGCCCTGGGTCGTGATGACGCCGGGCGCCTTGCCCGCCAGCGCCGAGATGATGTTCGGTTCGGCAGCCCGCTGGATCAGATCCGGGGTTACCGTGGTCCGTGCCGTCCCGAGCCGCTCGGCCCTGGTGACGAGCCCGGCCCCGGTGACCACGATCTCGTCAACGCGGAGTGCATCGACCCGCATCTGGAAGTTCTGGGTTACGGCGCCGGGGGTCAGTGTGACGGTCTGGGTAACGGTGGCGTACCCGATGAGCTGCACCCGGATGTCTACCTCCTGGCCAGCCTGAAACCGAGCTGCGGGGACGACGAGGGTGTAGCTGCCGTCTGCCCGTGTTACCGCCCCGAGGTTCAGGGAGGGGATCTGCACGACGGCGGCACCGAGCGCCGCGCCGGCCTGGTTGGAAACGACACCCGTGATCGTGGCCGACTCCTGGGCCTGGAGGCTGAACGGCACCACCAGGGCCACGGCCAGTGTACCTAGAAAACGACGTAGCCTTGTCATGCGACAAAACCTCCTGCTCCTGACCGATGCAGGAACGGGCTGGGGTTGGACTTTCGCTGGAGACAGGGGGATGCGCTTTGCGGCCGCACCGGCCGTGTTGTCGGACATCTTGGTCGTCCCATGGAAACCTGCCGGAAGAAGGAGAAAAGATGCTCGCACAGAATCGCCGAGGGTTGCCGACGTCGCCGCGCGATGAGACGGCCGCGACGCCTGGAGCTCGATTCGGACGAAGGGCGAGAGGCCCCGGGAATTGTCCGTGAAGCGGAAAGGAGGGGGGCCGGGTTCCTGGTCCGGGCCGACGGGAACTCAGAAGTTCGGGGGTCGCCTGGACGAAGGAGCTGATCGAGCGTCACCGTTTCCGGGGCGTTCCATCAGAGCTTGTAGCTTAAAGCTCTTACAAACTGACAGCAATTGTCAAGTGCCGTCCCGGGGGGAACCGGGGGGCCAGAGGCGGGACTGCAGGGGAGGGACCCGCTGCGCCGAGCTCGATTCCGGACCGGCAGGTACGCAAACGCCCGCAACCTCGGGACCTGAGGTTGCGGGCGTCATGGGGCGTGGGAGACGGAGGCGGAGGGACTCGAACCCCCAAAGGCTTGCGCCCGCCGCATTTCGAGTGCGGTGCCTTACCAGTTAGACTACGCCTCCTGAGACATCTGCCGGTTCGTCGGTGGAAAATCGTGATACGGGGCGCCCGGATGAGCTACGCTGCGCTCCGCAGATCCGGCGCCATGGCTTTGTTGACCAAACGAACTTAATCGGGGCGCCCGGATGAGCTACGCTGCGCTCCGCAGATCCGGCGCCACGGCATTTCTGACTAACGACCTAATCGGGGCGCCCGGATTCGAACCGGGGACCTCTGCGACCCGAACGCAGCGCTCTACCGGACTGAGCCACGCCCCG
>REBP01000161.1 GCA_007692665.1 Gemmatimonadales bacterium
ACCGCGAGTTCCCGCACCGTGGGAAGGCGCTCCCCCGCGGCGATCTCGCCGTCCACAACGCCCTCCCAGATCCGGTCGGTGAGGCGGGTGGCCATGGGTTCATGCCCTGCATCCGCCAGGTCGAGGCGCAGCCGGGCAAGGAGGGTTTCGGTCATGGACGGCTCGGATTCTGTGGGTGCGGCCGGGCCGGGAGCGAGGGATGCCCCCGTCTCCATCCTGTCTACGCCCGAGTCCTCCGAAAGCTTCAGCTGGGGTCGGGTGCTCGCCCGCCGCCGCTCCCTCCCCGCGTGCCGAACCATACCACGCCCCCCACGAAGGCGGCCAGGAGGAGGAGCGCGAAGATGGAGCCCGGGTCCACGGGCAGGGACTGGAGGATCTCGGCCAGCGTGAGTCCGTCGTCGGTGCCGGCGGCCGGCGCGGCCTGCAGCACGAGCGCGGGGGAAAGGGCCGAAGGTGCGGCGAGCAGGAATGCGGAAACGGTTGTCATGGAACTCCCTCCGGGGAATCGAACGGATGGGAGAGGGGCGGTGTGCCCCCCTCGACCGGGTCGGACGTCAGGTGCGGACGACGACCGGGGGAGGGAGCGTGGTGACGAAGGGGGGAAGGGGGGTGCGGCGGGGGAGTGCCAGGCCGCGGACCGGAGAGAAGGACGCACCCGGGGCTGGCGCTGCCGTGTCCGCGTGGATGCCCAGGCGGCCAAGGACGTGATGCTGGGGGCCGTCGCCGGCGGCGCGGCTGCCGGCGTTCCCCCGGAGCCCCAGGGTCCCGCTGGCGATGGGCCCGGTCCAGGCGCCGAACTCGGCCATGGCCGGGGCAGCGGGGGCCTGCAGGCTTCCGGATGCCGCTGCGGCGAGCGGGCCGCCCATCGGACCGCCCGCAACCGGCGCAACGGTCCACCCGCTCGCCGCGAAGACGAGGAGAAGTACCGCAACACCCGGAAACGCGACGGAGCGACGCATGCCGAAGATATCGCGCCGCCTTCGAACCCGGTCAATGGGGTGCGGGCGTCAGCCCTCGTCCACGAGTTCCTGGGCCTCGTCGGCGGTCATGGCAGGGTTCTCGAACTCGATGCCCAGCGCCGCCGTCATGACCCCGAAGAGCTCGGTGTTGTCGATGACGCCCAGGTTCCCGGCCTCGATCCCGGCGCCCGCCAGGACCACCGGCACGAAACCCGCGGTGTGGTTCGAGGTGGCGAAGGAGACGGGGGGGCGCTCGGGCCGGTTCTCGAAGCTCTGGGACAGGAGCTGGGCCACCTGGTATTTCATCGAGCCGAGGACGGCGTTCTGGTGACCCCAGCGGAGACCCGCCATGTCGGTCCCGGAAACGAGGGCCGCCAGGTTCTCCGCGGCGAAGTCGCCGACGGGCACGCCGACGTTGGCTTCCACCAGTTCCCGGACCTGGGCCGGCGACGGGTTCCGGGGCATGAGGTCCAGGAGCAGCCGCTCGTAGGAGCAGCGCACGTTGCCGAAGGTCATGAGCGCGGGGTCGGTTCGGCTGTAGCGCGAGCCCCATCCGAAGGTGACGCCGCCCCCGGTGTCGTGGTCGGGGGCGTGAATCAGCAACGTGTCATCGCGGTCGGCCACGAACTCGAGGAGCACGCCCAGCGCCTCGTCGGCGGCGATCCAGTCCCAGACCATGGCGCCGGCATCCTGCTCGTGGTTCGCATGGTCCATCCGGCCGGCCTCGACCTGGAGCACGAAGCCCCCTTCGGCGCCGTCCAGCCGGGGGAGTGCGGCCCGCACCATGTCGGCCAGCGAGGGCTGGTCCACCCCGCCGAACCGGCGGTCGATCTCGTAGGCCACGTGCCGCGTGGAGGGGGCGAACACGCCGAGGAGCTTCGAGCCGGAGGACGAGGCAAGCTCCCCGGGGGTCTTCACCACGTCGTAGCCGGCCCCCGCAAACTCGCCGAAGAGGTCGCGCCCGTCGGAGCGAATGGCGGGGTCGAAGTAGGCCTGCCCACCGCCCAGGATCACATCGGTCCCGGACGCCAGGTACTGGATCGCGATCTCCTCTTCCATCTCGCGGGCCCGGACCTTGGCCACCCACGCGGCGGGGGTGGCATGGGTCGCGCGGGCCGTGGTCACGAGGCCGGTGGCCCTTCCGGTGGCCCGAGCGAGCTCCAGAATGGGGGTGAGCTCGGTTCCATCGGGAAACTGGTTCACGGCCCCGTTCACGATCTTTCGACCCGTCGACCAGGCGCTGGACGCGGCGGAGGAGTCCGTGACCCACGAGGTCAGGCTCGAGGGAATCATGGTCCCCGTGAGCCCCTCGGAGAGGAACTGGTGGTAGCGGAGGGGCTGGCCCACCACCCGCCTGGCGAAGAAGTCGGCGGTGGCGAAGTCCTCGTACCCGGTCCCGTCGTAGGCGAGGAAGATGACGTTCTTCACCCGACGGTTCCCGAGGGGCGACCCGCCGGGCAGCCCGGCGAGCGCGGCCGCCGGAGACGGACGGAGGAGGGCATTGGCACCGACCCCGGTGACTGCGGCGGCTCCCGCCAGGGCGCCCAGCTTGAGAAGCTCCCTTCTGTCCATGACCGTCATCTCCGTCCGTGGGTGTTCGTCGAGACCCCGGCATGCCGAGGCTTCCCGGAACCTCGTGGCCCGGGGAAACCGGGGCGTCTCGAAAAGGTAACAGGGCCGTCCCGCTCGTTCACGGGGGCACGCCGGAGGCGCACGGGGGTTCCCCGGGGCTTCCTGCCTCCTATGTTCCGACGTTGTCCCCGTCGCATCCTCCACACTTCATTCCACGCGAATCCCCGCCCATGGCCTCTGTACCCCTCTTCGACGAATACCGCTGGCGCGGCATGCTCCACGACGTGACCGAGGGGGCCGAGGCCGCCTTCGCCGAGGGGCCGCAGTCCGCCTACGTCGGGTTCGACCCCACCGCGGCGTCGCTCCACGTGGGGCACCTTCTGCCCATCATGGGGCTCGTGCACCTGCAGCGGGCGGGGCACACCCCCATCGCGCTGGTGGGCGGCGGAACCGGGCTCATCGGGGACCCGTCGGGGAAGACCCAGGAACGCCAGCTCCTGACCCGGGAGCAGTCGGCAGAAAACGGCGAGGCGGTGCGGGCCCAGCTCTCGGCCTTCCTCGACTTCGAGGGGGTCCCGAACCCGGCGCGCATGGTGAACAACCTGGAGTGGCTCGGCACCATGCAGGTGCTGGACTTCCTTCGCGACGTGGGGAAGCACTTCTCGGTGAACGTCATGCTCCGGAGGGACACGGTGCGGCGCCGGCTGGAGGAGGACGGCGACGGGATCTCGTACACCGAGTTCAGCTACCTCCTGCTCCAGTCCTACGATTTTCTCCGCCTCTACCAGGACCAGGGGTGCCGCTTCCAGTTCGGAGGGAGTGACCAGTGGGGGAACATCGTGGGGGGCACCGACCTGATCCGCAGGGTGGCGGGAGGAAAGGCGTGGGGGGTGACCTTTCCCCTCATCACCACCACCAGCGGGGTCAAGTTCGGGAAGACGGAGGCGGGGGCGGTCTGGCTGGATCCGGCCCGGACCTCGCCCTTCCGCTTCTACCAGTTCTGGCTCCGGACCGAGGACGCCGACGTGGGGAAGTACCTGCGCTTCTTCACCCTCATGTCCCGGGCGGAAGTGGAGGCGCTGGACGCCGCGGCGGCGGAGCACCCGGAGCGCAGGGAGGCCCAGAAGGCCCTTGCGGAGGATGTGACGCGGCGGGTGCACGGCGAGGCCGGTCTCGCTCGAGCCCGGACGGCGTCGGACGTCCTCTTCGGGGGCGGGCTGGAGGGGCTCGGCGCCGACGAGATCGCCGACATCTTCGCCGACGTGCCGTCGAGCGGGGTGGGGGCGGCGGAACTCGACGGCGAGGGCGCCGGGATCCTGGACCTGCTGGTGGGAGCCGGGGTCACCAGTTCCCGGGGCGAGGCGCGGCGGTCCGTGGAGCAGGGCGGGATCTACCTGAACAACGAACGGGTCACCGACCCTGCGCGGTCGGTGACCCGTTCGGACGCCGTGGAGGGGCGCTTCCTCGTGCTCCGGAAAGGCAAGCGGAGCTACCACCTGGTGCGGGTGGAGGGCTGACCCCACCGAACCGCGCGCTGCCGGCGGCTCGCGGTCAACCGCGTGCGGTCAGCCGCGAACCCGGGCGATCTCCATGCGGTACCCCTGCCAGCTCCCCTCGCGAACCGGGACCATGAGTTCCTGGAAGGGGCGGGGAGACCCGGTGATGACGAAGATCGGGACGTCGTCGATGATGCCCACCTGCTCCAGGCGGGTGCAGTCCGGCGCCACGATGCCGCCGGCCCGGCTGTAGTTCCGGTCCTCGAAGCGGATGGGGAGGTCGTCCTCGTACCAGCTGCGCCCTGCGGCGAAGGCCGCGATGGCGGGGCAGCGGGGTGCCTCTTCCTGGGCGCGGGGCGCCACGGGGGCAGGCGCCGGGGGCGGGGTGGTGCGGACGTAGGCCACGCGCGCCGGGGGCGGGGTCTCGGGACGCCCGAGGGTGTACCCCCAGGTCAGCGCGGCTCCCCAGTTGGAGCGGAGCTGCGGGCCGTTCAGGTCGCTGTGCACCGGCACGATGACTTCCGCCTTGAGCCGGTGTCCCTCGAGGCCGCCGGAGGCGAAGCGAAGGTTCATCCCCACCGGGATCTCGATCCGCGTGCCGCCGGTGGCATTGGGAAAGTGGAGGGGCGAGGCGAAGGGATCCAGCGAGGAATCGATGCCGAAGACGGTGGCCGAGCTCTCCATGGAGAGCCGGGCCGACAGCCCGAGCCAGTCGTTCAGGCGGGACTGCATGAAGAGGTGACCCGAAAAGGCGTTGCCCGGGCGCCAGTCCCGGTCGTTCTCGCCCACGTGAACCCGGCCGCTGGCCTGGATGCCCGTGGTTCCGTAGCGGTTCTCCAGGGCCACCTGGACCGACGGGAGAATGGCCACCACCCCGGCACCGGGCTGGAGGTCATAGGGAAGCACCCGCGCCGAGCCGGGCATGTCGGGCGTCATGCCGCTCATGTCCACGGCGCCCGTCGGGAGGGCCACGCCCAGTCCGACGTGGGAGCGAACGGGCCAGGTCCGGTGCACGGCGGCCATGGCGTGAAGCTCCACGTCCCCAACCCCGGCGTTCGTCACGAGCGCCTGCCGATCCATGGTCGAGAACGTCGTGGAGTTCCGGACGAAGGGGGCGCGCACACCGAAGGCGAACGCGTCCGTCAGCCCGAACATGAGTTCGAGGGTGGCACGCTGGCGGGTGCGTTCCAGCGCGACCATGTCCCAGTCCTGGAGGACGCGGATGGGGGCGATCTCGTCCCGTCCGACGAGGATGTCCCGGAACGCGTTGTGCTCCATGCGCAGCTGGATGTCCAGCGCGCGGGCACCGGGGAGGCGGTCCCCGAGCATCCCCGCCGGGGCGTAGGCGTCCGGGCGCTCGGTCCAGTCCATGTCCAGGAGCTGCGCCGACGCGTCGGCGCCGACCAGGAGGGCGGCTCCGACGGCGAGGCCGGCCAGCGTTGATCGAAGCATCACGATATCTCCAGTTCGCGTTCGGTGGTTCCCCCGCAGCCCCCAATCGAGTGACGCGGATCCAGCCAATCTACGTCTCCCGGAGCCAAAGCGAAACATTCGTTTCCCGTACCCCTCCGGAAGCGGGCTCCGCGGAGCGGCTGCAACCCGCCTCGACGGGGGGCACTCGCGGCCTCCCACCGGGTATCGGCGGCGGATCCGGATTCTTGAAGCCGCTGCGACATCGTGTCGCGGGGCGCCGGAGACTTCCGGGACGGGGGCGGCGGCGGATGGCCAAGGGTGAGGGGCGGGACTACGACCTGGTCGTGGTGGGAGCGGGCCACAACGCGCTGGTCTCGGCTGCGTATGCCGCCGCCGCCGGGTACCGGGTACTGGTGCTCGAGCGCCGGGCCATGGTGGGAGGGGCCGTCTCGACGACGGAGATCGTGCCCGGCTACCGCTTCGACCTGGGGGGCAGCGCGCACATCCTCATCCGGCTGACCCCGGTCGTCGAGGAGCTGGAGCTCGAGGCCCACGGGCTCGAGTACCTGGAGGTCGACCCCCTCTTCTTCTCGCCCACGGAGGACGGTGACCCCCTCTTTTTCCACCGGGATGTGAGTCGGACCGTGGCCGGACTCGAGGCTCGCTATCCCGGCGAGGGCGAGGCGTACCAGCGCTTCCTCGATGACTGGTCCCCCTTCGCGAACCTGGTGAAGGAGGCCTTCCTGTCGGTCCCCTCGCCCTGGGAGCTGGGAAAGAAATTCGTCTTCAATCGCTCGGGCGGGGCCTGGAAGACCATGCTCCAGCGGATCTTCCGACCGTACGGCGAGATTGTCGACGAGTACTTCACCGAGGAGGGGGTGAAGACCCCCCTCGTCTGGATGGCCGCCCAGTCCGGCCCTCCGCCCACCGAGCCGCTCACGGCCCCCTTCGTGCTCTGGCATCCCCTCTACCACCAGGGGGGCATCGCCCGGCCGCGGGGGGGCTCCGGCGGCCTCACCCAGGCGCTGGCCCGGAAGATCCTCTCCCACGGGGGCGAGATCCGCACCGGAACGCCGGTGACCCGGATCCTCATGGAGGGGGACCGGGCCGTGGGCGTGGAGGTGGCGGTGCCGCAGGGCGCCCCGGGAGGCTCGGCCCGGTCGGCCCGGTCGGCCCGGTCGGAATGGGCCGCCCCGTCGCCCGCCGAGGTGGAGGCGGCACCCCGGGAGCGGATCACCGCCCGGGCCGTCCTCTCGGGGACCCACGCCTCCGAGACCTTCCTTCGCCTCCTCCCCGAGGAGCACCGGCCACCCGGGGCCCGGGCCATGCGCACGGGAAACGGCTTCGGCGCCATTCTCCGCCTGGCCCTGGATGCACCGGTGCGGTACGCCGCCCACCCCGGCGACGAGGCCCGGGTCGGCCTCCAGCTCCTGTGCCGGAACCGGGCCCAGATCGGCACCGCCTACGGCGACTTCCTCCGGGGCGAGCCCTCGAGGGACCCGCCCATGGTGGGCATGTCGTTTTCCGCCGTCGACGATACGCTGGCGCCCCCCGGGCACGAAGTCCTCTGGATCTGGGCCCAGTACTACCCGTACAAGCTCGCCTCGGGGACGTGGGGCGACATCGCCGACCGGGAGGCCGACCGCCTCCTGGACGCCTTCGAGCGCTACGCCCCCGGCACCCGCGACAAGGTCGTGGGGCAGCTCTTCCAGCACCCCGAGTGGCTCGAGCGCGAACTGGCCCTCCCCCGCGGCAACGTCATGCACCTGGACATGGGGATGGACCAGATGTTCTCCCTTCGCCCCTTCCTGGGGGTCTCGGGCTACCGGGCCCACGTGAAGGGGCTCTACCTGACCGGTGCCAGCACCCACCCCGGGGGCGGCATCATGGGCGCATCGGGCCGAAACGCCGCCCGCGTCGTCCTGAAGGACCTCGACCGGAAGAAAGTCTGACATGACCTACATGCAGTTTCACTTTCTCTTCATCTTTCCCCCCATCCTGGTCATGGCGGCGCTGGCGCCCTCCATCCGCCACCGCCTGGGGAGCCGGGGGTTTCTCGGCGTCCTCCTGGTCCCGGTCATCGCGTTCGTGTACACGACCCCCTGGGACAACTTCCTGGTCTACCGGGGGATCTGGTGGTACGGCGCGGACCGGGTCGTGGGCACGGTGGGGTACGTCCCCATCGAGGAATACATGTTCTTCCTCCTGCAGCCGGTGCTGACGGGGCTGCTCACGCTGCACCTGCTGGCCCGCCGCCGTCCGGACCCGGGCGATCCGTCGGTTGCCGCTTCCGGGGATGCGAAGCTCCGGGTGGTGCCGGGACTTCGCCTGGAGCCCCCGCCGGCGCGCCCGGGTCGGGTCCGGGTCCTGGGTGCGCTCCCCTGGTTTGCGCTGGGCGCGGTGGGCGCGGGGCTCCTGACCACGGAGTCGGGGCTCTACATGGGGCTCATCCTGGCCTGGGCACCGCCGGTGGTGGGGTGCATGTGGCTCTACCTGGGGCACGAGCTCTGGCGGCACGTGCACGTGCTGGGGCTCGCCGTGGGAATCCCGACCCTGTACCTCTGGGTGGCCGACGCCGTCGCCATCCACCAGGGGATCTGGACGATCTCGCCCGAGTATACGTTCGGGGTGAACCCTTTCGGACTCCCGGTGGAGGAGGCGACCTTCTTCCTGGTGACCAACGTCCTGTCGGCGTTGGGGGTCCTCCTCTTCACGATACCCGGGCTGCACGAGCACCGGGTGGGAAGCCGCGCCGCTGCCGCCGGAGTCAACAGATGA
>REBP01000213.1 GCA_007692665.1 Gemmatimonadales bacterium
TGGTCGAACCACTCCATGCTCCGCCGGTGGTAGTCCACCTGGTTCGGGCGCCGGGCCAGCGAGTGGTTCTCCCCCTCGTAGACCAGCAGCACGAAGTCCTTCCCCGCCCGCCGTGCGGCATTGTAGAACTCGACGCCCTGGTTGAACTCCACCGCCCCGTCCTCGGTCCCGAAGGCCATGAGGAAGGGGGTGTTCATGGACTGGATGTGGTGCACGGGGGAGTTGGCCACGTAGGACTCGTAGTCCTCCCACCAGGGCACTTCCATGCGCCCCTGCGAGATCTCGAAGATCCTCGCGTCGGTCCCCCCGGAGTTCCAGTAGAACGACAGGTACATGGAGATGAGGTTGGTGAGCGGGGCACCGGCCACCGCCGCCGCGAAACGGTCCGTCTGGGTCACGGCGAAGGTCGTCTGGTAGCCCCCCCAGGAGTGCCCCATGATGCCCACGCGCTCCGGGTCGATGTGGCCGGTGGCGAGGGCGGCGTCCAGCGCCGGGTCGAAGGTGGCCATGGCGGAGCGGCCCGGATCCCGGGGCCGGTACACGATGTCGGGCTGGAGGACGAAGTAGCCGTTCTGCGTGTAGGCCGTCGTGTTGTAGGCGTTCCTGTCCGACGGGTTCACCCAGTTGTGCAGCCCCTGCGACATGCGTTCGTAGTGGTAGACGACCATGGGGTAGCGCTGTCCCGGCTCGAAGTTCGCCGGGTAGTGGAGCGTGGCCTGGAGCGGCACGCCCCACGTGTTCTCGAAGTCCAGGAGTTCGGAGCGGCCCCAGAGGAACTCGTCGTCCACGAAGGCGTTCACCCGGTCCAGGTCGCGGGCCCCGCCCAGGCGGGCGTCCCCCACGTGCAGCGTCGGCGGGTCGTCGTAGCGCTGGCTCATCCACAGGGTCCGGCGGCCGTCGTCGGAGAGGGCGAGGCGCGAGTGGCCCCGGTCCCCGTAGACGAGGCGCTCCACCCCGCGGCCGGGGCGAAGTTCACCCCACCCGCTCTCCTTTGTCCACTCCCCGTAGAGGGCGACGGTCCAGGGTCCGTTCCGGGGCCAGGCGTCCTGGTCCGTGTCCAGGCGCACCAGCCGGTGCCGCACCTCGTCCTCGGCTCCCTGCGTGAGCCGCTCGGCCCCCGAGCCGTCGGGGCGGACGCGCCAGATGTCGTACCGGTCGTAGAGGAGCACGTACTCGTCGTTCTCCGTCCATCCGCCGTTTCCGTACGGCGGCTTCTGCGGCACCACGACGTCCACCTGCTCGTTCGTGAAGACGGCGTCGATCCCCTCGGTGAGGACGCGGGACGCTCCGCGCTCCAGGTCGTGGATGTGGTACTGGTCGCCCTCGAAGAAGAGGAGGTAGCGCCCCGAGGGACTCGCCTGCTGGTAGAACTCCACCCGCTCCCGGACCGGGGTCCGGACGCCCGTGGCCACGTCGACCACGTGGGCGTCCCGGTAGATGGGTCCGAACATGCGCTCGGCTCCCCAGGGTTCGTCGTCGAAGACGAGGGCGTGCCGCTCTCCCGAAAGGAGCGTGATGTCCTCGCCGGGACCGTCGCCTCCGAGAACCACGGGGTCTCCGGAAAGGGACCAGCTCGCCAGCGAGCTGCGCCGGCGTTCCTGGCTGGCCCGGAGACGCTGCTGCGGCACGGGGTCCACGTCGCGGGCATGCCAGATCTCGACACCGGGGATGGAATCGGGACCATTTCCGCCGCGGGCCGCGCCACCCTCTCCGCCGGGCCGCCGGGGTCCGGGGGCCGGGGCGGGCCCGGCGTCCGGGTCGTCGGGGTCGCCCACGGCGTCGGGATCATCGACCGGGTCGTCGGCCGCGTCCTCGGCCGGTTCGTCGTCACCCTCCACGGGCTCGCGGGTCTGCACGGCAAAGAAGAGCCGGCTCCCGTCGTCGGACCAGCGAAGCCCCCGCATGTCGGTGGTGCGAAGGCGCGACCCCTGGAGGTGATGTGCACCCTCCAGGAGCGCCACCGTGGCGCCGCTCCGGGCCACGTCGCGCCAGGCCAGGACCGTGTGGACGGTGTCGCCCCGTAGCGTGTCCGGATCCACGCGGAAGAGGGCCAGATCGCGGCTCTCGTCGCGCCAGGTCAGCCCCTGGAAGCGGGCCTCCTCGGAGCGGAGGGTTCGAAGGCTCCCCGTGGCGGGGTCGAAGACCCGGACCCCGTTGCCCGCCCGCCCGCGGGCGTCCACCACCATGGCGAGGAGCGCGCCCTCGTCGGCCCACGCCGACTCCGCCACGTTCCCGAAGTTCGTCACGGCGCCGGTGGCGAGTTCGCGGACCAGCACGTCCACGCCCCGGCTGTCGCGGTCGCCGTTCGGGGGTGCGTACCGCCGGAGGAGGATCCAGCGGCCGTCGGGAGAGAAGGCGTACGACTGGATCTCGGGGAGTCTCTCGTCCGCCGCCTCGCCGGCGGCCAGGTCCACGAGGACCAGGTCGGTGCGCACCGGCGTCCGGTTCTCCTGCAGGCGGCGACGTTCCTCGATCCCCGGTCCGGTGACGACGGCGGCCCAGCGCCCCCCCTCGGCGAAGTCGGCACCGGTGGCCTTCGGGAAGACGCGGGCCTCGCCCCCGTCCACGGGAAGGAGCCGGATCTCGCCGTCGTCATCGAAGCGGCTCACCGAGGCACGCACCCAGCGTGCGTCGGGGGAGAACGCCACGGGACCCATGGACTCGAACCGCGCGTAGTCGTCCGGCGACAGGAGGCGGCGGGCCGTGGGGATCGAGTCGCCGGGGAGGGAGGCGCCCGCGATCGGGATCGCGCCGGTGGCGGTGGCGTGGGGCGCAGCTCCGGGGGCCCCCGCCACCAGCGCCTGGGCAGGGGCGGCGGCCAGCGCGGAAGGCACCAGGGAGGCGCTCACCGCCAGGCCGAGGAGACGGATCAGGGATCGGGAGGCGGACATGGGACACCGGGGTCAGGAATGAACTGTTACAGGGACGGGGGATGCGCGGGCCCGTCCGGACGCGTACCGTACGAGGTTGGGGCAGGATCCCCGACGCGACGTGCCGGGACGCGTCGGCGGGTGCACCGGACTCCATTCGGGGGGAGATTACGTGGCGGGTGCGGCAGGTGGCAAGGCAGAGGAGGTCGCGGGGCCGGAGACGGTCACCGCAGCGCGGGATCGGGAGGCGAGCCCCCCGGCGGAGGGCGTCGGCGAACCCGAAGACCTCGCCGGGGAGCCGGAGCGCTTCATCAACCGGGAGCTGTCGTGGCTCGACTTCAATGACCGGGTCCTCGACGAAGCCCACAACCCGTCGCATCCCCTGCTGGAACAGCTCCGCTTCCTGTCGATCTCGGCCTCGAACCTGGACGAGTTCTACATGGTGCGCGTGGCCGGGCTCAAGGCCCAGGTCCGCGCCGACGTGACCCGGGCGAGCCAGGACGGCCTGACCCCCTCCGAGCAGCTCGAAGCCATTTCCGAACGGGCCGGGCGCCTCATGCGGCGGCAGCAGGCGCGCTGGCAGTCGCTGCGGGGGGAGCTCCGGGCGGCAGGTGTGGAGGTGCTGGATGCGGGCGACCTCACCGACGCGGACCGGCGCTGGGTGGCTCGGCACTTCGAGGAGCAGGTCTTCCCGGTGCTGACACCCCTGGCCTGCGACCCGGCACACCCCTTCCCCTTCCTGCCGAACCTCGGCTACGCCATGGTCCTCTCGCTCCAGGGGAACGAGGGCACAAAGGCGTCGGGAACCATGAAGGCGATCCTCCCGATCCCGTCGCAGGTCCCGCGGTTCGTGCGGCTTCCCTCGCGGGACGAGCGCCGGAAGGGCTCCGGGCGGCGGATCCGCTTCCTGCGCATCGAGGAGCTGCTGGGGCTCCACTTCGAGCGTCTCTTTCCCGGGTTCTCCCTTCTCGAAAGCGCCTACTTCCGCGTGATCCGGGACTCCGACGTGGAAATCGAGGAAGAGGCGGAAGACCTGATGCGGGAGTTCGAGGTCGCACTCCAGCGGAGGCGGCGGGGGCAGGTGATCCACCTGCGGATCTCGAAGGGCATGTCGGAGGAACTCTGCGACTTCGTCGTGAACGAGCTGGGCACGAGCCCCGACGAGCTGTTCGAGGCGGGGAACCTCCTCGGGCTCGGCGACCTCTCGGAGCTCATCGTGGACGGGCGGCCGGATCTCGCGTTCCCGGAGTACCACCCGCGCTTCCCGGAGCGGATCCGGGATTTCGGGGGGAACACGCTGGCGGCGATCCGCCGGAAGGACATCCTGGTCCACCACCCCTACGAGAGCTTCGACGTGGTGGTGCAGTTCCTGCGCGACGCCACCGCCGACCCGGACGTGGTGGCCATCAAGCAGACGCTGTACCGGACCAGCGAGGACTCCCCCATCGTGAAGGCGCTCATCGAGGCCTCCGAGGCCGGGAAGAACGTCACCGCGCTGGTGGAGCTGAAGGCCCGCTTCGACGAGGCGGCGAACATCCGCTTCGCGCGAAACCTGGAGCGGGCCGGGGTGCACGTGGTGTTCGGCTTCATCGAGCTCAAGACCCACGCCAAGCTGTCGCTGGTGGTGCGGCGCGAGGGGAAGGGGCTCCGCATCTATACGCACCACGCCACCGGGAACTACCACCCCGTCACCGCCCGGATCTACACGGATCTCTCGTTCTTCACGAGCGACCCCACCATCTGCCTCGAAGCGGCCAGGCTCTTCAACTTCCTCACGGGCTATGCCCGGCCGGAACGCATGGAGAAGCTCGCCGTGGCCCCCTTCGACCTCCGGGAGCGACTGTACGACCTCATCGACGCCGAGATCGCCCACGCCGAGGCCGGGCGGCCGGCGACGATCTGGGCCAAGATGAACTCCCTCGTGGACGGCGGCATCATCGACGCGCTCTACCGGGCCTCGCAGGCCGGCGTTCGAATCCGGCTCATCGTGCGGGGGATCTGCTGCCTCCGCCCGGGGGTGCCCGGGCTCTCGGAGACGATCCGGGTCAAGAGCATCGTGGGGCGCTTCCTCGAGCACTCCCGCATCGTGTGCTTCGGGAACGGCCACAAGATGCCGTCGCGGAAGGCGAAGGTCTTCTTTTCCTCGGCGGACTGGATGCCCCGGAACCTGGACCGCCGGGTGGAACTCCTGGTGCCTGTCGAGAACGCCACGGTGCACCGGCAGATCCTGGACCAGATCATGATGGCGAACCTGAAGGACAACGTGCAGAGCTGGGACCTGCAGCCCGGCGGCGAGTGGCGCCGCAAGCTTCCCAGGCGCCGCGCCTTCTCGGCCCATGGCTACTTCATGACGAATCCGTCCCTCTCGGGACGGGGGTCCGCGCTCAAGGGCGTCCGCCAGATCCCGCGCCTCGTGCTGGAATCGGAGGAAGACGAATAGCCGGCGGCCCCGTGGCCTTGTTCGCTGACGGGTGCCGTATCACGTTCGGGGGTGCCGCAGCCCGGGGTTCGTCCAGGCCGCAGCGCCGATTCGTCCCTGACAGCCTCCGCCCTCCCCTCCCCCCGGCCACGTGATCAAGACCCTCGGAGCCCAGCTCACCGTCCTGCTGCAGGAGGGGGAGACGCGCAAGGACATGGCGCCCTTCCTCAAGTTCCTGGTCTTCCTCTTCCTGGTCATGCTCGCCTACTCGGGCATCTTCCAGTTCCTGATGCGGACGGTGGAGGGGCAGAGCCACAGCTGGATCTCGTCGTTCTACTGGGTGCTGGTGACGATGTCGACGCTGGGATTCGGCGACATCGTCTTCCACACCGACCTGGGGCGGGCCTTCAGCATCTTCGTCCTCTTCTCGGGCGTGGTGCTCCTCCTCATCGTGCTCCCGTACATCTTCCTGAACAACGTGGCGATCCCCTGGCTCCAGGCTTCCCTGCGCCTCCAGGCTCCCCGCGAGGTGAAGGACGACATGAAGGACCACGTCGTCATTACCGGCGACGACTCGCTGGTCCAGGGGCTGATCCGGCGGCTGGAGGGCTTCGGCATCCAGTACCTCCTCATCGAACCCGACACGGAGCGGGCGGCCCGCCTCGCGGCGCAGGGGCGCTCGGTGATCACGGGAGAGCTGGACTCGCGGGACACCTACAAGCGGGCCCACGTCGAGCGGGCCTGCCTCGTCGTGGCGAACCTGGACGACGTGACGAACACCAACATCATCCTCACCGTCCGGGATGTCGGCGACGCCGTCCCCATCGTGGCGATCTCGTCGTCGGAGGACGCGGTGGATGTCATGGAGCTGGCCGGGGCCACGCACGTGATCCCCCTCCGGCGCCAGCTGGGGGAACAGCTCGCGGGACGCCTGAATGCCGGGCACGCCGAGACCCACGAGATCGGCCGGATCCGCGACCTCGTCGTGGCCGAGTTCCCCGTGCACAACACGCCGCTCGCGGGAAAGACCGTGCGGGAGAGCCGCCTCCGCGAGCTCCTGGGGATCAGCATGGTCGGGATCTGGGAAAACGCCGAGCTCTGCCCCGTCCAGCCCAACCACCGGCTCTCGGACCAGTGCGTCCCGGTGGTCGTGGGCACGGAGGCGCAGATGCAGGAGCTGAACGAACTCCTCTACATCTACGATACGAACTGGAGTCCGGTCATCGTCATCGGCGGGGGCAAGGTCGGCCGCTCCGCCACCCGGGCGCTTCGCCGGCGGGGCGTGGCCGTCCACCTCATCGAGAAGAGCCCCCAGCTCGCCGAGCGCCTTCACGACGTCGCCGACAAGGTGTTCGCGGGCGACGCCGCGAACCGGGAGCTGCTGGAGGACGCAGGGCTCATGGACGCGCCCGCCGTCCTCCTCACCACCAACGACGACGCCACGAACGTCTACCTGGCCGTCTACTGCCGTCGCCTGAACCCGGAGCTGCGCATCGTGAGCCGGGTGACCCGGGCCCGAAACATCGCGTCCATCCAGCGGGCAGGAGCGGACCTGGTGCTGAGCTACGACTCCCTGGGCATCGAGACCATCACCTCCATCGCCCGGAAGCGCCCCCTGGTGCTCCTGGGCGAGGGCGTGGAGCTCCTCGAGGTGAAGACGCCTCGTTCCCTGGAGGGCCTCACGCTGAAGGATTCGGAGATCGGTGCGAGGACCGGCCTGAACGTCGTGGCGGTGGAGTCCGATGGGGAGCTGAACCAGTCTCCCGGTGCCCTGCACGTGCTCACGCCGGGGTCGCGGCTCATCATGGTGGGGGGAACGGAGGCCGGCGAGGTCTTCCGGAAGGAATTCGGAGAACGCTGACGGGTTCTCGGGCCGCGAGATCTCAGGCCGGTGGATCCGGCTCCGCCAGGAGGGGGGGGAGCAGCTCCCCGGCACGACCCCGCAGGCACCACCGGGCGTGGGGGGACAGGGGGGTCGCCTCGGGGTTCACCTCGACGAGGGTCCCGCCGGCCCGGAGCGTCGCCAGCGGAACCGAGGCCGCGGGATGCACCAGCGCCGACGTTCCGGCCACGATGCAGACCTCCGCGCGAGATGCGGCTTCGAACGCCGCCGTGAGTGCAGCCTCCGGCAGCATCTCGCCGAACCAGACCACGTCGGGCCTGACGAGCGCTCCGCATCCCGGAGACGGGCACCGGGGGAGGCGGTCCTCGCGGCTGGCGTCGATTCGCCGCGGGTCCTCCGCCGCCCAGGTGCAGCCGGGGCCGGAGCACCTGAGCCGGGCGATGGAGCCATGGAGTTCGTGGATGCGCGGGTGCGGGACAGCCGAGCCCTCGGGCCTCATGGCGCGCTGATGGAGGCCGTCGACGTTCTGGGTCACCAGGTGCGCCTCGGGGTTGGCCTCGAGGTACCGGGCAACGGCGCCATGGCCGGGGTTCGGGGCGCAGGCGGCCAGCGCCTGGCGGCGGTGATCGTACCAGGACCAGACGAGGCACGGGTCCCGGCGGAAGGCCTCGGGGGTGGCCAGCTCCTCGGGGCGGAAGCGCTTCCAGTGCCCGGCGGGTCCCCGGAAGGTGGGCACCCCGGACTCGGCGCTGACGCCGGCGCCGGTGAGGATCACGACGCGGCGGGAGCGGCGCACGAGGTCGCGGGCGGCGAGGAGGTCGGAGGATGGGCTGGGCGGGCTGGGCGGGCTTGTCACGATGGGTGGAGGCAGGGGGAACAGGGAAACCGGAAGCCGGAGGGGCAGCGCAATGCGTGACGGACGGAGTGGCGGACAGGGTGACGAACCGGGTGGCGGGCCGGAGGACGGGCCGGAGGACGGGCCGGAGGACGGGCGCGGCGACGGCGCCGGCGAGGCCAGC
>REBP01000154.1 GCA_007692665.1 Gemmatimonadales bacterium
TCCCGGGGGAGAGCCGCCGCACATGCACATGCACATGGTGGGGAGCGTGGACGAGTGGGCCATGGTCGATCTCGCGGGGTGTGAAACTCGGAGGGTGAATCACTGGGGATGCGACGTTTCGCGTCCGGATCGAGGCTAACCGCGGCTCCGGGCTGGCGTCAACCCCCGGCGGGACAGAGCGAAGGGGCTCGCTGGGCTGCCAACGGCAGCACCGGAAACCGCCATTGGCAGCCTGGTGCAGCCAGGACGCAGCCGATCTGCCAATCGCTTTTCCGCCGCCGGGACCATTGGCAGAATGGTCAACCGTGGCACAACCGCGCTGCCAATGGGCCGAAACCGTACCGCGATTGGCAGCCCAGCGAGGCTACCGGCTACGCGAGACTGACGGGTCCCCGAGGCTGACGTCGGCCGTGGGAGAACCCCGAGGCTACCGGGCTACCGGACCATCCCGATGTGCCGGAGCCGCCGAACCGTCGCCCCCCCCCGAGCGCTCGGGGTTCCGGCTCCACTCCACGAAGGAGCCGTCGTAGAAGCGCACCTCGAAGCCCAGCATGCGTGCGACGAAGTGCAGGTGCCCGGCCTGCCCCCCGGTGCGACAGTAGGTGATGATCCGGTCGCCAGGCTCGACCCCCACATCCTCGAACAGCGCGAGAAGGGCAGAGGCCTCGAGCAGGAACGGCGCCTCGTCGGGGCCGGTTGTGCTCCGCCAGGGAAGGTTCTGCGCCCCTGGAATGTGCCCGGGACGGTCCACTTCACCCCCCGGCTCGGCACCCGAGTACCCTGCGGGAGGTCGGGCGTCCAGGACGTGGAGCCCCGGCAGCGTCTTGTGCCCCTGGGTTTCCCGGGCCAGACCAGGTCGGCGAGGCGGTCCCCGTCGGCCGGGAGTTCCATGCGCGGTCGGAGGGTCGGAGGGTCGGGGGGCTTCCGGGGGCGGCTTGGGGTGTGAACGGAGGCCGGGAAGGGACCGGGTCGGTCGAGGACCCGTCTGGCGCTCCGGAGCGGGCGAGCAAAGTCCTGGAAGGAGAATCGCGAGTCAGCGAGACCGGGTGACGAGCCCCGGGGCCCGGAGGGTGTTCGGAACCGGGGTCCCGACCTCCGTCCACCGTCGACTGTGGGGGTCGTTCATTTTTCGGTCCGGTTTGGAGTTCGCGGGTGGGGATCGGAAGCCTGGCTCCCGGGACCCCGTCTGTCCTTCAGCCTTTGACGACAGGCCCGGCTTTTCGATCCCGCAAGCCCCGTTGCGGAATCGATACAGGGCGCCGGTCCGTCGAGGGTCGAAGGCAATCCATCATGGAGGAAGCACCAGGAGTGCAGCGCGTGCATGAACTGGGGTGTGCGAAGGAACGGCTCGAGCCGATCAAGCCGGTGGCGGCTTTCCGGAGGTCGGGGCACAAGACGACCGCAGGTGAGGCTGGCGCCGAAGGCCGGACGCCTGGGGTCAGCGTGTGAGCTCTTCATTCGGGGGAGGCCCAGTGGTCGCTTCGGGGACGCACTTTCCGGGATGCCCTTGCAAGGGGTAGACGAAAACGGGTCAGTCGGTACATCACCCAGGAATCGTGTCCCTTTCCGTTGCGGTTCGCCGAGCCGGCGCGGGAGCCGGGGTACGCGGCGCGGGGGCCGGGGGAGGTGCCGGTGGGGGTGGACGACGTTTCACATGAAACGCCCTCACGGCCTTTCGGCGGCCCGCTCCATCCGGGCACCGACGCCCCTTCGTTGATCGACCTTCTGGAGATGGCGCTGGACCCCGACGCCTGGGAAGCCTTCAGCCGGGGCTCGGCCATCCGGCGGGCGGGGCGGGCGGGGTTTGCGCGCAACGTGTGTGTGGCGATGGGGAACTGGCTGGCGTCGGTGGGCCAACTGCCGGAGGAGGCGCTGACGCTGCTGTCGTACGCGCTCTCTGACCCGGAACCAGTGGTCCGGGCGCATGCTGCCTGGGCGCTCGGCCGGATCGGGTCCGCAGGGGCGAGGGCGGCACTTTCGTCACGGCTTGCCGACGAGGCCGAAGAATCCGTCAGGTCCGAACTCGCCGCTGCGCTTGTTCCCTGACCGTGCAGGTCGAAGAACCTCAGTTCGTACGGCGCCGTCCGGAGTATGACAACCGCGGCTTTCGTGTTGGAACGGATTCTTCCGGGGAACGATTCCCCGATGATTTCGAGGTGCTGGACCCAGTGGTTCAGGAGGACCTTGCTTTCCTCCTCACCGGGGTTCGGCCATCCGGGTACCGCCATGACCACCGTGAGCGCAACCAGGCTTCCCTTTCAGTCAGGGACTCCCTTGCTGCGGAGGGTACCGACCCTCTTGACAAGCCCCCTCCCCTCCCCTACAAGAGCACCATACGACGGTGCACCCGGTTTCCGCCTGAATTCACGGGCGCCAGCGTTGGTCACCACGGACTGGGAGCAACGATGGCCAGACTTGAGCGACTCACCCCCCTGTTGCTGGCGGTTGCGGTGGAGGGGTTGCGCGGACAGGCGTGATGGATACCGCGCACTCTCGCAGAAGGTTCAGCTTGCCGCCCGACTGCATGAACGGCCTGAGCGAGGGAACGTCGTGAGGCGAAACGTCCTTCGGCTCCGCCCATCCCGCCGGAGTGGCAGGCCGCGGCGCATGCGGTGGTCGACGCGCCTCTCAAGCGCCCTGACCCTGCTGCTGCTTTCAGGGTGGGGGATCGTCCCGATGGCTTCGCCTCTCGAGGCGCAGCCTGCCGAGTGGCGTGTGGAGTCGGAGCCTCTGGTTCTGGTCGGGGCATCGGTCGATGATCCTCGTGATCAACTGGACCGGGTGTCCGCCGCCGTCTGGCTGGGGGCGCGGGGGCTCGTGATTGCCAACGGGGGGGCGGAGCTCCGGTTTCACGATGCCGCCGGTTCGTACCGGACCACGAGTGGCAGGTCCGGCGAGGGACCGGGCGACTTTCGGTCCGTCACCTGGCTCGCCGCGTCAGGCGATTCCCTCATCCTCGCCTACGACCAGCGGCTGCAGAGAGTTTCGTTCCTGGACACGGACGGCGCTCATCTCCGTTCCTTTCTCCTGAACGACCCCCGACTGGGGGTGGGCCCGGAGGTCGGAGGACTTCTGGACGACGGGCTGCTCACGCTCTGGCGCATGCCTCCCCTCATCCCCGCGCTCGGCGGACTCTCCCAGCGGCGGTTTCGCCTTGCCCTGCACGGGCTGGACGGAGACTTCCGGCGCATCCTGGGCGAAGGACCGGCCGGCGAGGCGTTCATTGTGGTCGTGCCCGGGCGAGGCAACGTCCTGCGCCGTGCTCCCTTCAGCCCGACCCCCCGATATGCCGCGCAAGGAGAGAGGCTCTATCGGGCGGAGGGGGTCGCCTATGCGGTGGATGTCGTGGATCTCGATGGAGGGCTGCAGGTCACCGCGGGCGATCGGAGGGACCGAGTGGAACTGTCGGATGCCATAAAGGAGGCGTTCCTGAGGGACACGCTTCGAACGTGGCCTTCCGACAGTCAGCGCCGCATCGAAAGAGAGTTCCAGTCCATGATGGTGCACGAGGAGCTGCCGCTCGTTCACGCCATGCGCGTCGATCGGCTTGGCCACGTCTGGCTGCGCCGCCGGGGCCCGAACGGTCCCCAGTCGCACTGGGACGTGTTCTCGCCGGAGGGAGACCGGGTTGCCCGCGTGGAGTTGCCCGAGCACCGGGCCCTGCTCGATGTCACCGAAGATGCCGTGGTGCTCCTGGAGTCCGGCTCGTACGGCGAGGATCTGGTCGGCGTCTACGCACTCAGGCGGGCGAACTCGCGCGACTGACAGGACGTTGAAGTTGCCGGAAGGGGCCTTTCGCCGGCGCCTCTCCCCCTACGCATACCTTTCGTGGTCTGGGGCTGCCGGTGGTCGCTGACGACACCTTCCAGTCCATCTGGCAAGCGTGTTCGGGGAACCCGCATGCCGAGGCATGCCGCCCGGTGGAGGGTGACCGGCACTCCCCGCTGAAGGACGATCCCCCATCCCGCCTTGCGGTCTCGGAGCGGCGCGGCGACGGCCCGCTCCACACCCCAGACTGCCTCCGGGACCCGACCTCCGTCCATCGGGGAAATGACCTATCCCGAAATGGGAACCTATGCCGGAAGCCGGCAAGTGCTGGCAGGGGGGGTGCGCACGTTCGGGACGGTCCACTCGATCCGCCCTCGACGTCCACGAGGACCTTCTCTGGATCCTCACCGACACGCCCCTTACCTCCGAGCCTCCCGGAGGGCCCTGGGGTTTCACGGGGTTTCGCGTGGAACTCGGAACGCCTCCGGCTAGCTGATCCTGCCAACCCGGTCAGCTCTCGCACCGTGAATGCTGCGCTTCGCAGCATGCGCGTCAATCGACCTCCCACGTGCTCCCAGACCCGCGACGAAACGGCTGAGCTGCCACACCTCCCAGGAATCGTGTCCCTTTCCGTTGCGGTTCGCGGAGCCTGCGCGGGAGCCGGGGTACGCGGCGCGGGGGCCGGGGGAGGCGCCGGTGGGGGTGGAGGCACTACCGGAGGACAGCGTTTCATGTGAAACGTCGGGCTCGGGCCGCGCCCCGGAGGCTCGCCCTGGGGGCTCCTCCGGATGGCGCTGGACCCGGACGCCTGGGAGGCCTTCAGCCGGGGGTCGGCGATCCGTCGGGCGGGGAGGGCGTGGTTTACCCGCAACGGGTGCGTGGCGATGGGGAACGGGCTGCCGTCCGTTTCACCGGACGGGGAGCACTCGTCGGAGGCGACGAAGGTGCTGTCGGGCGCTCTCTTGGATCCGGACCCGCTGGTCCGGGGGCATGCGGCGTGGGCGCTGGGGCGAGCGGATGGAGCGGCGGTGGACGAGTCGCCGAAAGCTCGCCGTTGGTGTAGAACACTCCAGGGTCGATCACTTCTTTCCGGGAGGACAGCATGAGCTTTACCGAACGAGTGGCTCAGTTCGGATTCCGCCACGAGGCGGAGTTCGCGAAGGGGTATCTGGACGACGCCGGGATCGATTCCTTCCTGGAGGTGGATGATGCGGGTGGGAACCTGGGGCTTACGCTGGAGAACGTGGCCGTGCTGAGAGTGCGAACCACGGATCTTGCCCGGGCTCGACAGGTGCTTTCCGAGGCGGGTGTTCTGGCCGACGACGATGCCTGATCAGACGCGGTGGCGATCTGGTTGAGCCCGCGGTTCAGCCGCGTGACCCCCTGGACCTTGGGGGGCCGGTCAGCGGAAGGGGGCGGGTGTCCAGGCAAGACCGAGCTGGAAACCCAGCCCGTCCTCGTCGCTGTTCAGGGAGAAGCCGTAGCTCAGATCCATGGCGAGCCGGTCCGGAACCACGAAAAGCCGGACTCCGGCCTGGCCTTCTGCTTCGTCGCCCGAGAGTCCCATGACCTCGCCCAGGAGGGCAAGACGTTCGCTGATGGCAAGATCCCCCCGCAGACCCCACAGGAAGCCCTGGTGGTCGTGGGCATGGTCCCCGTGCACCTCCCGCTCCAGGGCCCACCCCGCATTTGCATGCAGGACCAGGGGAAGTGTTTCGAGATTCACCGTCACCGGGACAAAGGCAAAGAGCTGGCTCACCCGCTCGCCGCCGCTCTCGAGCGAGAGGGCGGTCCCCACCACCACGCCCCACCCCCAGGGGAGGGCGTCGGAATCGCGGGCCAGCAGCTTTGCTTCCGCGAAGAGGTGCGGGTCGGTGCTGCCCGCGCCCCGGTCGAACCAGCCGGCTCCGAGGGTGACCTCGGTGCGGGGGAGAAGGGTGCATGCGGGGAGCACCCACTGCTCGGCCTCCCCCCACCACGCCTCGACCTGGCAGGCACCGGGCTCGGTGATCGCGGCGTCGTCCACCACCATCTGCTGGGCATGGAGCGAAAGGGGAGAAGTGAGGAAGGAAGCGGCCACGAAGGCCGACAGGCTCATGGAGATGAAGCGTGCGATGCTGACGGTGCGAATCGAGGCCGACGCGCTTCCGTCGATGGTCAGACGGTCGAGAAAGATCCTGATGAACCGCATGATGAGTACTCCTGGCAGATCACTCCGTACCCGGCGCCTCACCCCCCTCCGAGATGGGGAGGTCGGGGCCGCCACAGTCGACGAACGGGCGCGTTCCCGACGCCCGGGAAGCCTTCAGCCGGAGGGCGAGGCGTCCGCGAGCTCCTCTCCTCCCGCCCCCCACGGATCCGGCTCCGAGCGGAGCAACGCGATCCCTGCGGCCACCAGCCCCAGGTTCAGGAATCCGATCCAGCGGGCGAAACCGGGCATGAAGAGGAGGAAGAGTCCGATGGGAACGAAGGAGAGCCCTCCCGCCAGAATGAGCACCATCCCCTCGTCCCGGAGGGCTGACACCAGTGCCCAGATGGCGAGGCTCAGGAAGAGGACGGGGAGCATGATGACTGCCGGGGCCGGCTGATTCCCTGCGGCGGTAAAGAGATGGTGTACCAGGGCCATCCAGAGGGGGAGCAGGGTGAGCGCCATGAGCGCCGCAGTGCCGCGGAGGAGGGTTCTTGCAGAGCCCGAGGAGTTCCGCCGGGAGCCTCCGGCCCCGCTTCCGTTTCCGCCCGTCCTGCCCGGGCGCATGGTGAGTTCGCGCATCTGCCCTGCTACCCGGCCGGGGGGCAGGGTTCCTGAGGCAGGGGTCGGCATCGTACGTCTCCGGCAGCAGAGGTCGCATTCCTGGGGGGATGCAACGCCGCTCCCCGCGTCCGAAAGACTCAGAACGTGGGCCCGACTCGGAGTTCCAGTCGCGCGGTGCCCCGGGTGTTCGCGGAGATCCCTGCGACCACCGGCCCCACCGGCGTGGGTCGGACGAACGCGACCTCTCCTCCCGTCGCCCACCCCGATCGGTCCCGCAGATCCGATACCTCGGGAACCGCCGCTCCGGCCCGCAGCCGGAACCGGATGGATGCCTGTGTCCCGACGAAGCGAGCCAGGTCCACTCCCACCACGGTCCTCATCCGGCCACGCGCCTCCCCCCACCGAAGGGCTGGAACGAGCTGGTCGTGTCCCAGCGAGGGGAAGACATCGAGGGGGGCATCCTGATGGGCGATCGCCAGGTCCGCCAGCACAGCGGCCGAGTAGCTTCCCGCTTCTCCATCCACCGACCCGCGGGTCCTGACCATCCAGTAGCCGGCCTGTCCCCACCTGACATCCATCTGGACATCGGTCGGTGCTCCCACGATCCGATTGAAGGGCTCCGACCGGCCAAACCGAAGCATAGGCCCGATCGAGAGGCCGCTGCCCGCATCGGGACCCCCGACCTGCTCCACCGCGAGGGTGGCGACCAGGAACCGCTCCGGGGAGAAGCTCCTTCCCTCGAGACCCGCCCATCCGCCGATCCGCTCCACCCTGGCGTGGCCCTTCAACCTGCCGCCCTCGAACAAGCGGGCGTCCGTTCGCCGAAGATGCGCCCCTGCCGTCCAGGCGAGGGGGACCCGGTTCCGGGAGTGCAGGCGGAGCGTCGTCGAGGCCTCCTGTCGCTCGCGGTCGGCCGTGGTCGTGAGCGAGATCTCGCCGGCGCTGCGGGACCCGAAGCGCCGTCCGAAGGAGGTCCAGCCCCGAAGACCACGATCGACTTCGTACGCAGCCGCCGCATCGAATGACTCTCTCGGACGCGTTTCGGCGAGGACCACGAGGCGAACCCGGGACTCGTCGTCCTCTGCGCCGGTCGAAGGTGCAGACCGGGGCCAGATCCCCTCGAAGAGGCCGGTGGCGTAGAGACGGTCGACAGCCTCCAGCACGGCCTCGGGGTCGTAGGTGCCGGGAGTGATCGATCGGAACGCTCCCTCCACAAGTACGGCGGCAGCGGGATCGTCCGCTTCCACCGAAACGGGGCCATCCCAGTGCGTCGGGGGACCTGCACCAGCTCCCGGCGACCGCAGGGCCGGGGTCGGTCCAGGTCCCGGTCCCTCGCCCTGGGTGGGGAGGGCGCCCGCTGCGGCGAGTCCGGCTTCGAGGAGTGGGGTCGGATCCCGGGGAAAGGTCAGTTCGGCAAAGGTTGCATCGATCTCCGGCAGCAGAAGGAGGTCCGGATCCGGTTCACGATCCCGAGTGTTGCGAAGGAGGAGCCGAAAGCCCCGCAGGCCCACGCGCAGGGGGGAGAACTCTTCCACGCGATCGCCGGGCTCGAGGACGTCCGAGGCCGTGACATGGGAGGCCCCGAGGTTTCGGGCCACCGCTACGGGGAGGTAGTCCGCTACGCCTCCGTCCACGAGGATCCGTCCCTGCCACCGCACGATGCGAAAGGCTCCCGGTGCCCCCATGCTCGCGCGAACGGCCAGCGCGAGATCTCCATCTGCGAGAACGACGAGCTCTCCGGTTTCCAGGTCCGTCGCAACCGCCCGGAACCGGCGGGGCAGCCGGTCGAAGTCTCCCCGGCTACGCACGCTCGCGTCGAAGAGATTTCTCACCAGCAGCCGGTTGACGCGCCACTCCGGGACGAGGCCCCAGGCACCCTCTGTCCCGACGGGGTCGCGGTTCGTCTGATCGGCGCGTTTCGTCCGACCGGCGCGAACGGCCGGATGGCGGAGGGCCCGCTCCGGACCGATGAAGGTGGGCAGGGGGGAAAACTTCTCCTGCCAATCGATGTCGGTGATCAGTCGCCAGATCGTCTCCGGAGCATATCCCGCGGCGTAGTGCGCCCCGACCACGGCCCCCATGCTTGCTCCGACCACGAGATCCGCATCGTGCCCCCTGCCTTCCAACCCCACGAGGACGCCGGCGTGCGCCAGGCCCCTGGACCCTCCTGCACCCAGAACGAGCGCCCGGGGAGCATCGATGCTTCTGTCCCGCTCGATCTCCTGGGCTCCGAGCATTCCCGGGTGGAGAAGGAGGAACGCTGCGGCGAATAGCGGAACGAAGTTCGCAGCCGGCAGGCACTGGCCAGATCGCTCGGCAATCATGGAGGCAGCCCCGGTCAGACGAGGCGGGAGAGCGATGCCGCCCCCCGCTCGATGACCCGCTCGCGAAGCGGGCGGGCGCGGAACGCGTCGAGGGTGATCTCGCGCGCATGAAGGAGATCGTCCCGGAAATGCTCCTCCATCGAGCGCCCGAAGTCACGATCGAGCACGGCGACCATCGATTCATCGAGGCTCGTGAGCGACTGGTTGACCCCAGCGTCCCGAAGCCCCTCGAACATCCGGTCGGACAGTCCGATCGCCCCGATACTGTCGTAGAGAACCCGAACCGCGATGCCCGCGCGGGAACGTTCGGACAGTCTCCGGACGAGTTCGGATGCAAGGATGCCGTCCGACCAGAAGAAGGTATGGACCGAGATCGACCGCTCGGCCCTCTCGAAATCCGACCACATCCGCGGAAAGAGCTCGTCGCCGTTCAGAAGGATCCCGGCCCGCGACCCACCCTGGAGAGCGGTGCCGACCACAGCGCTCACGGCTTCCCTGAAGCCGGGGACTCCTGGCGACGGTGCGGTTCCCTCCAACCGCCTCACCGGGCTTCCGCGAAGCATCTGGCCGATTCCGATGGCCGCAAAGGGAAGGAGCGCCGCGACCGGAAGGACCCATTTCAAAACCGAACGATCGATCTGCACACCTTCCTCCCCTGCTGGCCAGCGCCCGCGGCGGCCCGATTCCAGCCGACGGCGATCGCTTGCCGCCGGACCCATGTGCCCGACCCGACGGGCCCGTTCACGACGGGCGCAAGTCACGCCTGCGGGAGTGGCAAGTCATGTGCCGAACGGGACCACGCCCTCCCCGATGGCACGAACATGGCAGTTCGAGGGAGCCAGATCCGACCACTTGACCCTCTTCCCGAAAACGGAGCGACCGGTGCAGATCTCTACACGGACCCACGCAATTCTGGATTACGCGACCGCCGGACTTGCACTCGCCGCACCACGCCTGCTGGGCGCCGGGGAACGCCTCACCAGGGCCCTGACAGCGGTGGCGCTCGGGAAGATCGGCTACACGTTACTGACACGGCATGAGGGGGGGGCGGTCAGGATCCTGCCGATGAAGACCCATCTCGCCCTCGACGCCCTCGGCGGTGCCGCCCTGTGTGCTCTGCCCTTCCTGCTCGACGAGGAGGAGGATTCCACGGTCAGCGCGTGTGTCATCGGACTGGGGGTCCTCGATCTCGCGGTCGCTCCGCTCACGCAGACGCAGTCGACACCACGGGTGGACGACTACCGGATCTTCCGGCCCCACGAGCGGGAGGACGAGACATCGGAACTGAGCGAGGAGGCACGCAGGAACCCGCTTCCCGAAGCCTCCGCTGCAGACACGGCCAGGATCGTCGCCAAGGTGCTGGCCCCGAAGGTGGCCCAGGGCCCGATCATCCGCCGACCGGCCATGATGGCCGTCGCCGAGAGCATGGACGTCGACACCGCGGCGGTAAGAACGCTCCAGGAGATGCGTGACAGGTATGGGAGTGGACCGCTCATGCTCAAGCTGCCAGGGTACCGCCAGGCGATCCTGCTGGACCCGGAGCACGTGCGGAGGGTCCTCGACGAATCGCCTGAACCGTTTGCCACCGCGACCGTTGAAAAGCAGGCTGCGCTCGCCCACTTCGAGCCTGAGGTCGCGCTGATCTCGCACGGCGAGAAGCGCGAGAGTCGCCGGCGGATCAATGTCGAGACGCTCGAGCCCGGGAGTCCCGTCCACCACATGGCCCAGCAGTTCCTTCCCATCGTGGAAGAGGAAGCCGGCCGGTTGCTTGACCAGGTCGGCGAGGCCGGCGAACTGACGTGGGACGACTTCGGAGATGCGTGGTTCGCAGTGGTGCGCCGCGTCGTTTTCGGAAACGAGGCGCGCGACGATCGGCGGATCACCGACATCATGGTGAAGCTCCGCTCTGATGCGAACTGGGCCATTCTCAAGCCCCGGCGCACGGATCTTCGCGACGAACTGCACGAGCGCATCCGCGGCTACATCGAACGGGCAGAGTCCGGATCACTCGCGGCCTACATGGCGGAACACGTTCGGTCCCCGGAGCAGAAGCCGGAGCAGCAGATCCCGCAGTGGCTGTTCGCCTTCGAGCCTGCGGGAATGGCGACATTCCGGGCGCTGGCGCTGCTGGCCCGCCATCCGGAGCAGTTGGAACGGGCACGGAAGGAAACCGGCGAGGATGCCCTCGCCGACCGGCCGCTTCGACCCTTCCTTCGCGCCTGCGTGCTCGAGGCGCTGCGGCTCTGGCCGACGACGCCCCTGATTCTCCGGGAGACCACCCGGGAAACGCGCTGGGAGAAGGGGATCATGCCGACGGGAACGGGAGTGGTGATCTTCACACCCTTCTTCCACCGCGATGACCAGAACCTGTCCTGCGCGAATACCTTCAGTCCGGACCTGTGGCTCGAGGACGACCCGGAGGCGCAGGGCTTCCCTCCGCAAAGCTGGCCTCTCGTTCCCTTCAGCGGCGGAGCGGCCCATTGCCCGGGGCAGAACCTCGTGCTGCTCCTCACCAGCGGAATGCTGGCGGCGCTGGTGGGCGAACGGGAGGTTCGGATCAGGGAACCGGAACGGATGCCGCCAGGCTCTCTTCCCGGGTCACAGGATCACTCTTCGCTTCGTTTCGAGTTCGGAGGGGTCGGCGGCAACGGGGCACGCGGCGCCTGACTCAGGCGTGGGCGAGCAGCCGGTCCTCGAAGGCGTAGTCGACGGGGCGGCGCGGCTGTTCACGGTACCAGTCGAAGCTCGAGCGGAGCGCCTCGTCGAGGGGCGTGGGCTCGACGCCCAGCACCCGGGTCGCCTTGTCCACCACCGAGGTGAGGGGCTGCATGTCGAGGACCTCGCCGAAGTAGAGGTTCTCGCCCATGACCTGGCCCCCCTGCGCCTGGATCGCGGAGCGAGCGACGGGAACCAGGGTTGGCTCCACCCCTGCGGCCCGGGCCAGGGCTTCCACGAAGCTGCGCTGCGTGGTGGCTTCCACGTGCCCCACGTTGAACGCCTCACCCACCGCCTCCGGCACCTCGATGGCACGCACGCAGGCCTCGGCAACATTCGAGACGTACACCCACTGCATCCGGGCATGGCCTCCATCGGGGAGGATGACCGGCCGACCGTCGAGCATCCGGTCCCAGAAGAACTGCTCCCGGTAGAAGGGCTGGCGGGGCCCGTGCACAAAGGGGGGCCGGATGGTCGTCACCGGGAAGCCGGTCTCGCGGTGCATGGCGAAGAGGGCCCGCTCCGCCGAGGCCTTGTGCTGCACGTAGGGCATCGGAAAGTCGTCGGGAGCGAGGGGGGAGTCTTCGTGCCGGTCCAGCCCTTCTCCGTACGCCGCGACGCTCGAGATGAAGACGTACCGCTCGAGCCCGGTCCCGCAGCTCCGGGCCGCAGCCTCGACCTGGTCCGCCGTGGTGCCCTTCTCCCAGTCGTAGGCAAAGTCGAAAACCGCCTCGAAGGGCTCCCTCCCGAGGATCCGGGACATGGCCTCCAGGTCGCCTCGGTCCGCCCTGATGTTCCGCACGACGCCGTCGCCGAAGTCGTGGTGGTCGCTCCGGTGCAGCACCGACACGTCGTGACCGCGGGCGAGAAGAAGGTCCACGGTCCCCCGACCCATGAACTGGGTACCGCCAATCACGAGGATTCTCATGTCTGCTCCTGTCTGGGGGCCCTCGAAGGCCCAGGGGCGGGGGCCAGTCCACGCCGGCGGTTCGAGGGACAGGACGGGCGAAAGACTGCGCGGTCCCTGCTCCTGCCCCGCGGATCCTGCCACAGTGCCTCGAACCATGCGTGCGGTCAAGGATTGGATCGAAAACGGAGCCGGGGGCGGGGGCGGAGTCCGCCCTGCTCGCGGCGTTTCGGTTGGATTCCGAAAGGACGTGGCCGCGCTCACGCTCGAAATCGTTCCTGCGGAAAAGGGCGGTGGCGCACTTGTTGCCCTTGTACCTGTCAGGGAGTCGGTGGAGGTCGAGGGACGTTTCTCGCTCACCGGGTTCACCCTCACCGACCCCAACGCTCGAATCGTTCCGAGTGATCAGCCGGCCTGGATCCGGACGATCGGCATGGGACTTCGGAACCGGCTCCGGTGACCCTGCCCTTCGCGCTCTCGGAGTGCCGGAAGGGAACGCGTGAACCATGACCGAGGAGGATTTCATGACGATGCCCCGCGCACGCTCACTGCCCCGCGCCGTCGCCGTCCCGATCCTGGGCCTCGTCCTTCTGGCTCTCCTGGCCGGCTGCGGCCTTCGGGAGGGAGCGACCGACGACCCGTTTCGCGGCCAGGAGCGCAGTGGCACCGTCACCCTGGAGATCCGGAACGACAACTTCAATGATGCCCGGATCTACACGCTCTGGAATGGGGAACGGCAGAGGATCGGCACCGTCACCGGGATCTCCGAGCGGAGCTTCGATATCGACTTTCGGGGGGGCGACCTGCGAGTCCACGTGGACTTCCTGGCCGCCGGTGAATTCACCAGCGAGCGGATCCTGGTGTCGCCCGGCGATACCGTCAGCCTGGTGATTCCGTCGCGCCCCTGAAGGGTCCGCGCCCTGTGGACCCCCCAGGGCTCACCGGTCAGCCAGGGTAGCGCCGGCGGGCGCTGAGCACCTTCTGCCGCAGGACCCTGGCTGCCACGTCCCCTGCCAGGTTTCACACACGTCGGTTCAACATTCGTGGACCAGTCCTTCGCGCAGGGGGGGACGGAGAACGCCCTCAGACCGGGCAATCGTCAATGGCAACATGGGGAGCGGGTCATTGGCGGGCAAACGGTCGGCTCGGCCGGGTGTTCGCAGTGATTCAGCCGGAGCCGTGAGGCGGGACGATCGCATCCAGGGGGGATTCGGTCTCTCTCGGTTGTGCAATGCAACGCTGAACGAAGGGAGGACGAAGCGGGCCCCCAGGTCCCACGCACCGGGCCGGGCGACGTGGGGGAGCGGGTGGCATGCTCCCTGCTCTCCTTCTCCTCCCGAGCCAACATGAACGAGGGTCCTGCAATGATCGATTCCCGGCCGAAAGACGCAGTCCGTCCCGGTACGCCCAGGAGAGGAGCTGCCTCCGCGCCTGCTCTCCTCTCCCTCCTCTCCCTCCTGCTCCCGGCGCTGGTCCTTCCTGCACCCTCCGCAGCCCAGTCCACCGACGCGCTCCTCTCCGACGAGGGGAACACCGTGCGGGTCGTGCAGGAGCATGGCCGAAGCGTCGTGGCCATTCACATCAGGGTGGGGGGGGGTCAGGCCCATCCCCTCCTGCAGCCAAGGGAGCAGCAAGGGGGCGGAAGCGGCTTCATCGTGGACGAGGCGGGCCGGATCGTCACCAACTTCCACGTGGTGCAGCCGACCCTCGCGGAGGAGGCCCTGGCCGCTGGAGTCATCGAGCTGCGGCCCCAGGCCTCCATCACCGTCTCCTTTCTCGGAGATCCCGACCGCGAGTTTCCCGTCCGGGTCCGGGGCGCAAATCCCGATTTCGACCTGGCACTCCTGGAGTTCGAGGATCCCGATGCGGCTCCGGCCGTGGCCCCCCTCCGGCTGGCGGACTCGCGGAATGTCCTTCCAGGGCAGAAGGTCATTGCCATCGGAACCCCCTTCGGGCTCCACTCCTCGGTGACCACCGGGATCGTCTCGGCCATCGAACGGGAGCGGCCTGGGCTGGTGGGGCTCGAGATTCCCTTCATCCAGACGGATGCAGCCATCAACCCGGGCAACTCGGGAGGTCCGCTCCTGGACTCCCAGGGCCAGGTCATCGGCGTGAACAGCGCGATCCTCGCCCCCGGTGGGCGAGGGGGCTTCGTCGGGGTGGGATTCGCGGTGCCGTCGAACCTCCTCCGGGGGAGCATGGAGGAACTGGTGGCCGGCGGACTCTCGGGCGTCGCGGCAGCCGTGGCCGAGATCCCGGACCGCCCCCGCCTCGGCCTGACGGCGGGCTTCAGCGTCGAGGACTATCCACCGGGGCTCAGGGAGGAGCTGGGACTCCCGGGGCATGGCCTCGTCGTGACGATGGTGTCCCGGGGAGGGCCCGCCGACAGGGCCGGAATCGAGCCCGCCACCGAGGGGGTATCCCTCGCCGGTCGGCTCTTTCCCGTGGGGGGCGACATCATCACCGAGGCAGCCGGCGAACCCCTCCGGCGGGTCATCGAACTGCAGCGCGTCATCCTGCAACGGGAGGCGGGGGAGACCGTGGAGTTGAGGGTCTGGCGGGACGGGCGAGAGCGGAGGGTGGAAGTCACCCTGGAGGTGGTGGCACCCTGACGCCAGCCCCCCGGCCGGGTTTGCCGCCTCGCGCGACATGGCCCGCCTCGGACCGCCGAGCGAACGCCGGGCGACCTGGAGCGACAGAAGAGAACTGCATGAACCCCCGACCGGGGAGGACCCCATGAAAGTGTCCCGCGGCCGTTCGAATTCCCGCACTGTCGCCGTTCCGATCCTCAGCCTCGCCCTTCTGGCGCTCCTTGCCGCCTGCGGCCTTCGGGGAGGGCCGACCGATGATCCGTTCCGCGACCAGGAGCGAAACGGCACCATCACCCTGGAGATCCGGAACGACAACGCAAACGACGCCCGGATCTATACGATGTGGAATGGTCAACGCCGCAGGATCGGCATGGTCACGGGATTTTCGGAACGGAGTTTCGACATCGACTTCCGTGTGGGTGACCTGAGAGTGCATGCGGACTTCCTGGCCGCCGGTGAATTCACCAGTGAGCGGATCGAGGCGTCGCCCGGCGACACCATCGGCGTGGTGATTCGGGCGCGACGCTGAGGGAGGCCATGCCGTGATACGGGTCCTCCGCAGGGCGCGGTTGCGCTATTTTGTCACGATCACGGTCGAGATGAGCGTGGCGACCGGCCGCACCTGACCGACACCCTTCCCGGACGGGGGAGATCAAACCGGTGCCTGCCACGCAACAACCGAGGATTTTCCCGATTCCCGATTCGTCGTGACGCGCAGGCCCACCTCCCAGGAGGAGACCGCCCCCGGCAGCGGACGGGGAATTGCGCTTCCCCCGCTCCCCTACGTGCTGGCCGTCGGGGCCGGCGGAGCGGTGGGCGCCGTCATGAGGCACGCCTTCATGGTGGCCTTCCCGGGTCAGACGGGGGCGTTCCCGGTCGTCACCTTCGCCGAGAACGTCGTGGGCTCCTTCCTGCTGGGTGTGGTGCTGATCTCCCTGCTGCGCGCTCCCGCGCTCGGCAACCGGTGGCGCCCCTTCCTCGCCACCGGCGTGCTCGGTTCCTTCACGACCTTCTCCAACGTGAGTGTCCAGCTGGTGGAGCTGGGGGTGGGAGGCGCGGCCGCTACCGCAGTCCTCTACCTGTTCCTCAGCGTCGCGCTCGGGCTTTCTGCCGCGGCGGCGGGAATCGCGCTGGGTGTTCGACTGGTGAAGCGGTTCCGGCCCGCCCGATGACCATGCTCCTTGTAGCTGCCGGGGGTTCGCTGGGAGCCATCGCACGATATCTCGTCGATTTCTGGGTGGTGTCCCGGGGCATCTCGCGCGTTCCGCTCGGCACAGTGGTGGTGAACGTCTCGGGATCGTTCGCGCTGGGTCTGCTGGTTGGGGTTCTCGGCACAACAGGTGGGCCGGACTGGATCCTCACCCTCGTCGGGACGGGGTTCCTGGCAGCCTATACGACCTTCTCCACCTGGATGTTCGAGGCCGCCCGGCTGGTGCAGCGGGGAGCCTGGTCAGCTGCACTCGTCCATCTCTCGGCTACCGTGGTCCTGGGCGTCGCCTTCGCGGGGGCAGGACTCTGGCTCGGGAGCGCGATCGTCCTTCAGTGACGTCGCCAGGCGTCGAGCGAGAGGAGGAGGATTGCAGTGCCAAGTCCCCAGGCCGCGTTCACCATCATCCCGGTGACGATGGCTGCCGGGTCGCCACCCGCCGCGACAGGGTTGCCCTGGAGGGGCGCCACGACGAAGAAGGCGACCCCCGCCACCAGGAACGCCCCTCCCAGAAGCCAGGTGATCCAGTACATGGGTCCCCGCGGGAAGGACTGCTCCACGCCGGCAAACAGCATGCCCCAGATACCTCCCCAGAAGGCCGACGACCAGATCTGCGGCACTCCGAACGGCTCCGTGGCGCCGTAGGGGAACACGGTCCGCGGCGAAACGCCAAGCCCGACGAGGATGGCCAGCATTCCCTGGTGGCACACCAGGACGGCGACGAATCCGGCCAGAAATCCGAGCAGGATGCGCCGGGATGAGGCGGATGAGGCGGATGATGCCATGACGTCTTCCCTGCATGCGAGGTCGGAAGAGAATGAGATCGCAATCTCAAACTACGGTGCGGCGGCGGACGCGCAACAAACGCCGAACGCCTCGACCGCACCTCCGCGTGCAGGGATACTCGCATCCCCCGAAAAAAAGCTGGGGAGCTGACCCGATCGGGCCAGCTCCCCACCTGTGTTCTTCGGCGAACCTGACGTCTGCCGTTGCGAAACCGTCGACCTCAGGCTTCGCCGGAGGGCAGCTTCCGGTCCCCGTGGTCGGCGCCGCCCCGGTCTTCCTTCCGGAAGGGGGCCTTCGCCACCACCTTCACGCCGTCGATGGTCGTATCGAGGAGCGAAGTCACGGACTCCACTGCCGTCTCGCTCACGTCCCGGGCAGCGTGAAGGGCCCCCGTGACGGCCGCGGACGCGGCGTCCGAGCCTGAAATCCCCACTTCCTTCGCCGTGGCAATCGCCCCCGAGATCGCTCCACGAGCGACGGCGGTCACATCGCCTCCCACCTGGGCGGTTCCACGAATCAGCCCACGCGCGGTTCCCTCCACCGCGTCCAGCGTATCTGCTCCGATCTCGTTGGCACCCCGGACCGTGCCCTGCATGGCGTTCTTCGCAGTGGTGCCCAGGTCCGTTCCCACGTCGCGTGCTCCGCGGATCGCACCGGTGGCGACACCGGCGGCCGCGTCGGTGACGGTGATCGCAAGGTCGCGCGTTCCGCGGATGGCGCCTTCTGCGGCACCCATGACGGTGGACCCTGCGTCGCTCCCGACCTCCTTCGTCCCCTGGATGGCCGCGCGCACGGTGTCACTCAGGACGCCCGCCGTCACGGTACCTACCTCGCCGACCCCCCGGATTACGCCGATCACGGTCCCCTTCACGACGTTCCCGACCGAAACGCCCACCTGCTGAGCCGCCTCCATGGCGCCCTGCAGGACATCGGCCGTCACGGACGTCACTTCCTTTGCCACGTCGCCGACGCCCTGGAGCGCGGAAACCACGGCTTCCCGGGCCGTGGACACGGTTGTCCCCACCACATCACCCGCCCCCTTGATGCTTCCCACGAGGGCTCCCTTCACGCTGGATCCGATTTTTCCCAATGCCATGCATTTTGCTCCTGCCGGGGTTGATTCGCAGAACCGCCACGGCCGCAGCACGACGGCTGGGCCGGAGGTTCGATTGGCCATGGTACCGACCTCTCTCCGCGAAGTTTCGGATCGCTGCCGGTGACGGCCGCCTATTCGACCTCTTTTCCCTGTATGAACGGTTCGCTCGGAGGAGGACTGCGCCGCCGTCGAGGCTCAGCCGGCTTCGGCCCTCCCGGCCTCGTGCACCAGGAACGCACTGAGCCAGATCCAGCTCCAGGCGACCGCCCCGTAGAAGGTGAGCATCACCAGCGGGCTGATGCGTCCCGAAGCGATGGCCATGAAGCTCAGGAGGAATCCGGCCCCGGTGACGACCGAGTAGAGGGCCCACCCTGTACGGCCCTTCTCCCTGAACCGCACGGCGAACACGAAGCAGGCACCAACGAGGCTGTAGAATCCGACGGCTCCGAAAACGAAGTGAAGCAGGCCGGGCCGTGTCATTCCCGTCGAGACGGGGGTTCCCGGCGGGAATCCCGCGCCCGGGTCCGCCACGAACACACCGGCGCCCAGGAGTCCCAGTGCGTAGAGCGCGAGAAGGACGGGACCCCAGGTGCCACCCCGCTCGCCCCTCATGGCACCCCTCAGACCCCAGGCCGCCAGCGCGACCAGCAGTCCGGCGACGATGAAGTTGCCGACCTGGATCCAGCCCAGTTCGCCGTTGGCCAGGAGGGAAAGGGCGTGCAGGCGAGGATCGAACCCCTCCCGCAGGAGCATCTGGAGGACGCCCACGGTGAGGTAGAGCGGGCCTGCGATGGCACCCGCCAGGAGCAGCTTCCGGAACGGGGGCGCCCGCCGCATGTCCCCTACCATTCCTTCACCATCTTCACGAGCTGGTCCAGGCACGTTCCCCACCCCTCCTGGAATCCCATGGCCTCGTGCCGCTCCCGGTCCTCCGGATTGCGGTGCATGGCGCGAGCCACATACCGGGTTCCAGGTCCCTCCGGTTCCAGCGTCAGCACGCAGGTGAAGAAGGCCTCCCGGGCCGGGCGGTATCCTGGTGCGAGGGCGTCGGTGAAGACGAGCCTCCGGTGTTCCTCCACCTCGAGTATGCACCCGTCTCCGGGAAACTCCTCCCCCTCGGGGGACCGCATGACCGTGTAGAACTGCCCGCCCGGGCGCAGGTCGATCCTGCAGTCGGCCACCGTCCACGGCGCCGGGGCAAACCACTTTCGAAGGTGTTCCGCCCGGGTCCATGCTTCCCAGACGAGTTCGGGGGGGACGTCCACCACCCGGTCCAGCACGAGGTCCAGCTCGGGGTCGTGCAGAGGTCGAATCATGAGGATTCCTCCGAGTCCCTGAGGGTGAGCAGATAGCTGTCCAGCTGGTCCATCCGCTGTTCCCACACCCCGCGCTGCTCCGCCATCCAGCTTTCGGCTTCGGCCAGCGGCCCCGGGGTCAGGCGGTAGGTTCTTACCCTCCCCTTCTTCCTGCTCGTCACGAGGCCACTCCCCGAAAGCCTGTCGAGGTGCTGCAGGAACGAGGGGAGCGCCATGTCGAAGGCTTCGGCCAGCTCGCTGACGGTGGCGGGGCCCACGCTCAGACGGCGGAGGACGGCCCTCCGGGCCGGGTGGGCCAGGGCGTGGAAGACCTGATCGAGGGGGGGCGCGCGGTCGGACATGCTCGAGAATACCGTTGTCAAATACCTAGGTCAAGTCCTAGGTATTGGGTTGTTGTCGGCTCGGACGGTGATCCCCCCGTACCGTCCTCGCGCGATCCGCACCGGTCCATGCGCGGGTGCACCCTTCAGAAAAGGGCTGTATAATGATCGACGACGCGCGCAGGCACCGAACCGCCAAGGGTGGAGGAGGGGGTGCGGTTGCGTGGCTCGGGGATGCGGAGCCCCTGGCAGAGGAGAGATCCGAGTCCTTCACCGCGCTCGAGGAGGCGCTCGCCCGGCTGGCCACCTTCGACAGGCGCCTGAGCCGGGTCGTCGAATGCCGCTTTCATCATGGTCTGACGGAGGTGGAGACCGGCGCGGCGCTGGGGATCTCGGCGCGCACGGCTCACCGGGACTGGCTGAGGGCAAGACGCTGGCTCTACCACGAAATCCACGGAGGCGGCTGACCCCTGGCTGCGTCCCACCTTCGATTCTCCCTGCGAGGACACCACGATGATTTCACCCATGGTTGCCGCGAACGTCTGTCCACTCCCGGCCCCCGTCGGGGCCTGATGCGCCGGAGCCGGCCCGGTCTCCGGGCCCTCGCCGGGGCGCTGCTCATCCCCGGAATGATCGCGCTTGGACCCGCCGGACCGGCCGAGGCCCAGGCGGTGGCGGGCCAGGCCGAGCACCGGGAGATCCTGAGGGGCCAGTTCCAGGCGACCCTCGAGGGTCTGGTCGCCGGGTACGAGGGGGTGGCGGGCGTCCATGTCGTGGACCTCACCGACGGGACCAGCTTCGCCGTCCGGGACGACTTCGTCTTTCCGCAGGCCTCGGCCATCAAGGTCCCCATCCTCATCGAACTCTTCCGTCGCGCCGAGTCCGAGCCCGGCCTCCTCTCCCGCCGGGTGGAGATGACGGATGCCGTGCGGACCGGGGGAAGCGGTGTCCTCCGGTACCTGACCGATGGCGGGAGCGCGCTGTCGCTGGAGGATCACGCCGTCTACATGATCCTCTACTCCGACAACACGGCCACCAACGTGCTCATCGACGCACTGGGCATGGAGGCGGTGAACGCACTTTCGGCCTCGCTCGGTGCTCCCGAAACGCTGCTGCAGCGCAAGATGATCCGCCCGGAGGAGTCGGCCCGGGGGAACGAGAACCTCTCCACGCCCCGCGACGCTGCGCGCATCATGGAGCGGGTGGCCGATTGCGCCCTGCCCATGACCGAGGCCTCGTGCGTCCGTGTCCAGGAGATCCTGGGGATCCCCAAGGACGGAGCGTTCGTGGACCCCATTCCGTCGGATGTTCCGGTGGCCTGGAAGCCCGGCGGCATCACCGGGGTGGCCACCGCGTGGGGCGCCGTCAACCTCCCGGACCGCCCGTATGTGCTCGTCGTCATGTCGAGCTTCGGCGGCGACGGAGGCGCCCTCATCCGCGAGGTGTCCGAGGCCGCCTGGCGCTACTTCTCACGCCTGGCCGGGGTGACGGAGTACGGGACCCGGGTGCCGCTCGACGTGAAGCGGCGTGTGGGCGGCGGCGGGGAATGAATCTCCGGAACGTCCGCCCGGCGCCGGGGTTTCCCCTCCCTGCGCCCGGGTCGCACTCCCCTGGTTCGGACGCGAGAAAGATCCCCTGCCGGCGACAGGCGGCGGAGATGGATGGACCCTGTCCGTCCGCCCGCCACGGCCGGCCCGGTTGACGCTGCCTTTCACGGGCCCGCGCCGCCGGAATTGCGAATCCGAATCCGGAAAAAGGAGTGCACGATGGCTACCGAACAGACCTGGCCCGACCTGGCCGCAGGACTCTACGACAAGCTGACCGGTCGCAACGCCGAGATCACCTACGACTTCGACGCCCTCACCGTGGACGTGCCCAGCGGCACGGGCACTGACGTGACCCATGCCCGGTGGAAGGTTTCCGGCACGGTTCGAATCCGCACCCGCGACGCCTCCGGCGGCGCAGATTGAGCGGAAGCGTTTCCATGTCCCGCCCCCTTCACGTGGACGCCGACCTGGTGCTCGTCCCGCACAGCCAGCCGGGCGGTGAGGAGTCCGCCTCCCCTCGGAAGGCCCGCGCCGTGACGCTCCGTGGAGAGGGGCGGACCCTCCGCCTCGCCGCCCCCGCCCTCAGCGACATGGAAGCCCTCATGGGCTCGATTCCCGGGGGAGGGTCCCCCCTGGCCTTCCTGCGGCAGGTGTCAACCTGGCTGGCCCGCGCCGACCTCCGGGTGGAGGCGCGGCTCGGCTCCCGCCTGCTGTTCGCCCTTGAACCGCGGCGTCGAACCCTGGCCGGACGAATCCTTCGGATCCCCGGATTCATTCTACCCCTGCGCTCCATCCCCGGGGCACTGCGCCTTCGGGGGTAGCCTTCCGGCCGGCGTGCTGCCGGCGAGGCGGTCTACCGGCGAGGAGTCAGGAGCCCCACGATGATGGTGATGACCGCCGCACCGGCGATCGACCAGACGACGGGGAAGGTCTGCCCGCCGACCTGGACGGCGAAGGGCTCGGGAAGTCCCAGCTCCCGTGCCATCCACATCCCCACGAGCGCCCCGATGAACCCGAGTGCAACCGCGAGCAGGCAGCCGCCACGGTTGAACCCGGTGAGCGCCTGGGCCAGGGATCCGCAGACGCCCGCGATCACGAGAAGAATGAGCAGTTCCACAATGGTCACGAAGCGCCTCCCGGGCTGCATTCTTCCATGGGTGAATCAAGGGTCGGAACCTCCCCGAAGGGAGATCCGCAAGGTAGAGCGGGCCTTCCGGACGGGCAAGCAGTTCCGGTTCCTGCGCGCCCGGCTTCCGGGCGTCCGGGTTCCGAGAGAGACCCCAGGGGGGTCACGGCCGTGGTCCGGTCAAGGAAGACCCACTCGTCGAACTGCCGCGGCAGGGCGGCGTGGAAGTAATGGCTCATGCGCTCCTGGGCCGGTCGGTAGATGACTCCGATTGCCCGCTCCAGGCGCTCCTCCGACAGCACGCGCCGCAGCTCGCGTCGTTCCCCGCCGGCTCCCTCGCCGTCCCGGAGGGGAAGAAGGAATCCCGGCAGCTGTGCCTCGTGGGAGAGCCGTTCGTAGCTTCCCTCCAGTGAGGGCCGGACCTCCATGATCTCGCCGGGCTCCCCCCAGTCATGGGCGGCCATGACCGTCCCCTCGTGGGTCCCCATTCCCAGGGAGTAGCAACCGGCTCCGAAGCGCTCCCGGCAGAGCTGACCCACGTTGTGCTTCCCTCCCGCTCCCAGTTCCGTGGCGGACGCATCGCCGAGATGGGAATTGTGGGCCCAGACCGCCGCCGCAGCGTCGGAGCCATGAAACTGGAGGAGGCTCTCCAGGGTGTCGAACATGTGCTGATCGCGCAGGTTCCACGACGCGGTCGGGCCCTGGTGCATGGCGCGGTAGTAGCGCTCCGCATTGGTGATCAGCCGGGCGTTTTCGGTGGCGTCCAGGTACCGGGAGCCGTCGGACTGCGCATACTCCAGGCGCTTCTCCAGGAGGTCCCGCAGGATCGCGAGGACTTCGGGTTCGCCTCGCGAGGCCCGTCCGCAGGATCCTCCGCCACCGTCCCGATGAGGGGGACGAAGCGAACGGCACCCAGGTTGACCTCGGTGAAGGAAGCGTCGTCCTCCCGCCTGAAGACAACCAGTTTCTGGGCGCCTCCGGACCGGCCCACGGGGATGACCATGCGTCCCCCGGGGGCGAGTTGATCCTTCAGCCGGGGCGGAACGGCACCGCCGGCGGAAACCAGGATGGCGTCGAAGGGGGCCTCTTCCTCCCATCCCAGCGTCCCGTCGGCGTGGCGCACGGTCACATTGTCGTACCCCAGTCTCTCGAGGGACCGCCGGGCCGAGACAACCAGCGCCCGATGCCGCTCGATGGCATGGACGTGACCGGCAAGGAGGGAGAGGACGGCGGCGGCGTAGCCGGAACCGGCACCCACCTCCAGTACACGGTCCCCGGGCTGTACCTGGAGGGCCTCGATCATGAGGGCCACGATGTACGGCTGGGAGATGGTCTGGTCCGCCTCGATGGGGAGGGGGGAGTCTTCGTTGGCGCACTCCACCATCTCCTCGGCGACGAAGGATTCCCTGGGCACGGTCCTCATCGCCTCGAGGACCCGATCGTTTCGGACACCCCGAGCGGCAATCTGCTGCTGCACCATGGCATCGCGCGCTCTTCGGGTCTCCGCCGCTTCGTTGCTCATGAAGGTCTTCTCCGGGGCTCCGCCACCCCCGCGAGGGCAGAGCTGGAACGAGTCTTGCATTTTCCGAAACCTACGACATCCTGCTCGCGGAACCGGCCGTGTTCTTCTCGGCCACCGGATTCCGGGACGTCATCAGGCGTCCGCTCAACCCCCAGCCTCGAGGTCAGCCATGACAGTCGCAAAAGTCATCGAAATCAGCTCCAGCTCCCCGAATTCCTTCGATGAAGCGGTTGCGCGCGGTATCGAAAAAGCTTCCAAGACAGTAAAGAATATCAAGAGTGCGTGGGTGAAGGACATGATCGCCGAAGTCGAAGGCGGAAAGGTCACATCCTACCGCGTGCACATGAAGGTGACGTTCATCCTGGCCGACTGAGTTCAGTCGGCAACGAGGTCCTGGTATTCGGGCCTTCGTTCCAGGAATTCGTCGACGAACCAGCATGACGTGGTGACGCGGTACCCTTCGCTCCGCGCATGCTCGAGGCCCGCCTTCACCAGCCGGGCGCCGTAGCCCCTGCCCCGGAATTGCGGAGGGACCCAGGTGCGGACGAGGTGCATGACCATCGGTTCCTCGAGGATCCGGTAGTTCAGGACCGCCTGCTCCCCCTCCCGGGTGAGCACGAAGCGGAGGCCATCGGTGTCGTGATGAATGTCCATGGATTCCTCATACGGGGACGAGCGAAAGAGGGTTCCGTCGGGCGGAGCCCGGCCGAGGCCTTCCGGTGCCCGTCAGGACCCGAACCGCGCCAGGATCCAGTCCCGGATCGCGTCGAGGGCCGCCGGAGCAAAGGTCTCCTCGATGGAGGCGTACTCGGAGGGCGCCCCGGATTCCGCCGTCTGGAAGAGGTGGTTCAGGCCGGGAAGCACGAGAAGCGTCACGTCCTCGGTCGGGGCCCGGTCCAGCGCCTCGGCCATGGCCAGGCGGTTGGGCTCGGGAAGCACCTGCAGGTCGAGTTCGCCGAAGAGCCCGAGTACGGGAACCTCGAGGGCCTCGAGAGCAGGGCGGGGGTCGTGGAGGAGGAAGGTCCGGAACCAGGGAGATCCCATCATGGAGAGCTGGGCCGCGACCCAGGCCTCTTCCTGGCCGGCAGGGATGCCCTGCTCCACCCGTGCTTCCGGACCCATCTCCTCGAGGACCCCCTCGAGCAGGGTTTCGAGAGCGGAGCGTCGCACGTCGGCGTCGTCCTCCTCGCGAAGAATCGCCTGCATGTTACGCTGGAAGGCGAGCAGCTGGTCCACGCCGGCGTCGGACATGCCCATGGCGCGCGAGATCGCCTCGGCCTGCTGGAGGAGCACGGCGCCTCCGTGCTCGCCGGGACCGGCAAGGAGAACCACGAAGGCGACGGCCTCGGCAGGGACGACGGCGCGCGCGTGACCGGTGGCCACGAGGGGGGCGATGAGGCCGCCTTCGCTATGGCCCGCGATCCCGACCCGGTTCCGGTCCACCCCTGCATGCTCCCGCAGGAAGGCGACGGCCGCCGCTGCATCCTCCGCGAAGTCGAAGGTGGTACCGGATTCGAAGTCCCCCTCGGACTCGGCCACGCCGCGGTCATCGTACCGGAGCACCGCGATGCCGGCCCGGGTCAGGTGGTCCGCGATCACCAGGAAGGGCTTGTGGCCCAGGAGGGTCTCGTCCCGATCCTGGGGGCCTGAACCCGTGACGAGGACGACGGCCGGCCATGGGCCGTCCCCGGGGGGAAGGGTCAGGGTGCCCGCCAGCTGGATCCCGGCGACAGGGTTCTCGAAGCGGACCTCCTCGACCCGGTAGGGGAACGGGGGCTCGGGGTGCTGGGGGCGGGGGAGGAGGAGGCCGGGGTCCTCGGTTCGCTCGAGCACGAGCGAAAAGGGCCTGCCACCCTGCGTGAATTCCCCCGCGATCCTCCCCTCGTCGTCGAGCCGGCCGCGGTACGACGCTCCGATGGCGGAAATCTCGAGGGTCAGTACCCCGTCCTCCCACGCCGTCGACGCCACCGGGATTCCCGTGGCGCCCTGGGCCGGAGAATCCAGGGTGGCGGACCAGCCGCCGTCCTCCGTGGGGTTCACGTGCAGGACGAGGGGCAGTTCCATGCCGGGACCCACCTCGATGGTTCCGGTCCAGCTGCCGGCGGGCGGAGCGGGCGCGGGGGTGGCCGTCGGGTCCGGCGTGGGGATCTGGGCCTGCGCCGGCAGAGGGCCGAGAAGGCTGCCCGCGGCCAGGAATATTCCGGCGAGCACGGCGGAACGGACGGGGACGATGTCGATCATGGCAGGCCCGAAGGATGGGGAGGGAAGGTGTACGCCTCTCCTCCAACTACGCATCAAGGCCAGAAAACCTTCCGCCCTCCCGGCCGACCGCGTCCTGTCAGCGATCCGCCCAGTCGATCCGCACCACCACCGGGGCGCCGTCGGCGTTTCGGGACGTCCCCCAGGCGTGGTCCCCCCGGAGCACGCCATTCACGAACGAGATCCCTGCCGGCCAGCTCGCCCGGGCCACCAGGCGGCCGTCGGTCCCGAAGACCTCCGCCCGGCTGTCCTCCCCGCCGGTCACGCTCCGCTGGACCCAGAGCCGACCCTCCGCATCCAGGTGAAGCCCGACCAGCGGCGGCTTCCGGTCGGGCGTCCGGAACCTCGCCTCCGAGGGATTGACCCCCGCCCCCTCGAGCTGCTGCCGGGTCCGCTCCTCTGCCGCGGCCCGCTCGGCCTCTCCCACCGGCGCCCCCTGGGCACCGGGGACCCGGATCGTGGGCCGAGCCCCCCCGTCCGGCCCGTACCAGCGGACCTCGTAGGCGGACCCCAGCGCCTCGGCCCATCCGCCGCCCGGTCCGTGGGCCACCAGGTGCGACGGGCCGAAAGGTGGGTAGAAGTAGAAGGTGCTCCGCTCCTCCGGCGTTACCCGCTCCACCGTGAAGACACCCAGCTCCTCCGTGCCGGGCGTCGGGATCGCCTCCTCGCGCACGACCGCTCCCGCCGCGTCCGTGTGGTGCCGGATGATCTGCCGCTGACTCGTGGCCTGGTCGGCGCGATTCCCCACGTCGACCAGGAGCCCGTCCGGGCCGAACGTGGTGCGTGCCCCGTAATTCGGATCCCCGTGCGCCATCCCCCGCTGCCCCGTGAAGGCGAGTGCCCCGGGTTCGGGGCGATACTGGTTGTAGCGCCCGTTCCCCGTGTCCCGCACCCAGAGGTCGCCCTCCGGATCCAGGGCCAGGCAGCAGGGGCGGCTCAGCTCCCCCGGCCCGGCGCCGGACCTCCCGGCGGCGTGGAGAAACTCGCCCTGCGGGCTGAACACCCGGATCTCGTGGGCCTGCCCATCGGCCACGTACACCCGCCCCTCCGCATCCACCTCGATCCCCGAAATCTGCCCGAGCAGGTAGGAATCCGGTCCCTCGGACCTCCCGATCTCGAGCCCCACCGTGCCGCTCCACTCCGGCACCTGCACCTCCAGGTCCGTGACGTCGGGGCCATCGCCGGCGGTCCTGCCGTCCCCTCCACAGGCGGGGAGGACGGCCAGGAGGGCGAGGAGCGAGAAGAGAGGAAGGCGTGGCATGGCTGGCGTCGGGGTCGGTCGAGGCGGGGGTGAACCGGGGATGCGGCGGGGTGGACAGCCCCGGCGGATCAGCCCCGGGAGCCTCGCCGAATGTGCTGCCCCCCCTGGTGGCATGCAACCGGGGGGAGGGAGGCGCCTCCCGAGCGGGGCAGGAAGGGCTCCGGCCGAGCGACTGGGCTACGGAAGTGCGTCCAGCCTTTCCTCGAGCCCGCGCAGATGCCGCCTGGCCTTCCGGATCTCCTCCTCCAGGGCCCGGCGCATCACGCCCTCCGTGGGGACGAGCCCGCTCGCGGCCTCGGCGAGTTCTCCCGCCCAGCCACGCTCCCGGGAGGCTCGGAGGAGCTCGAGGCCACCAGGGCCCACCCGGTGGAGCGACGCCTCGATCCTGGCACCGCTCCTCGTCTCCCATCCGTCGAACAGGAGCACCAGGTCTCCCGGCGTCACCGGCGCCACGTCGCCCCGTTCGAGCCAGGGGCCCTCGAACATCCAGCCGCCGTCGAGGCTCGCGTCCAGCGAGGTGACGAGGCGCCCCCACGACTTGCCCGATTTCCGGCGGGGCGGGGGGAGGACGATGGGTTCCATCAGCGTCGTCCCCGGACCCGCCGGGTCACGCCGCGTCCCGTCACGCCGCGTCCCCGCCGCCCCCGTCCCCGCCGCCGCCGTCGTCGCCGTCGTCCCCGTCGTCCCGGCCTTCCCGGCCGTACACGTCCTCGAACCGCACGATGTCGTCCTCGCCCAGGTAGCTGCCCGACTGCACCTCGATGAGTTCCACCGGCTCCGTGCCCGGGTTCTCGAGGCGGTGCGTGCTTCCCAGCGGGATGTAGGTGGACTCGTTTTCCTCCAGCAGGAAGACCCGGTCGTCGCAGGTCACCTGCGCGGTGCCCCGGACCACGACCCAGTGCTCCGCCCGATGCCGGTGCTTCTGGAGGCTCAGGCGCCCGCCGGGGTTCACCGTGATGCGCTTGACCTGGAAACCGGGGCCGGCATCGATGGCGTCGTACGCGCCCCACGGGCGGTAGACCTTCCGGTGCAGGTCGGCCTCGGTGCGCCCGGCCTCGCGCAGGCGGTCCACGATGGCCCGGATCTCCTGGCTCCGATCCTTGTGCGCCACCAGAACCGCATCCCGGGTCTCCACGACCATGAGATCGTCCACGCCCACCGTGGTCAGCAGGCGGTGCTCGGCGTGGAGGTAGCTTCCGTGCGTGTCGTGGGCGAAGACGTCACCCCGCAGGTGGTTGCCGTTCTCGTCGTGCTCCGCCACCTCCCAGAGTGCCGACCACGACCCCACGTCACTCCACCCGATGGAGACCGGCACGACGGCAGCGCGCCCGGTGTGCTCCATGACGGCGTAGTCCATGGATTCGGAGGGGGATGCGGAGAAGGCTGCCTCGTCCAGGCGGATGAAGTCCAGGTCCTTCCTGGCGGCGTCCACGGCGCGCCGGCAGGCGGCGAGCATGTCGGGACGGAAGGCCCCGAGCTCGTCGAGGTAGCGGCTCGCGCGGAGCAGGAACATGCCGCTGTTCCACGCGTAGCCGCCGTCCGCCAGGTAGCCGCGGGCGGTCTCGGCGTCGGGCTTTTCGACGAAGCGCACCACGGCATGGGCACCGGTCTCGCCGGGACCGGCCGCTCCAGCCCCGGCCGCGAGGGGGTCGCCGACCTGGATGTACCCGTACCCGGTCTCCGGCCCGTCGGGGGTGACCCCGAAGGTGACCAGGTGGCCGGCTGCGGCCGCGGGAATCGCCCGCCGCACCGCATCCCGGAAACCCTCCACGTCCAGGATCACGTGGTCGGCGGGAAGGACCAGCAGGAGCGGATCCTCGCCGGAGGCCCGGGCATGGAGGGCGGCCACCGCCACGGCCGGTGCGGTGTTCCTCCCCACGGGCTCCAGGATCATGGCACCGGGCTCCACGCCCAGCTCCTGGAGCTGGCTCGCCACGATGAAGCGGTGGGACTCGTTGCAGATGACGAGAGGGGGACGCGTGCCACCTGGTGCGGAGAGTCCCTCGAGGCGCTCCACGCTGGCCTGGAGCATGGAACGCCCGCCCACCAGCGGCAGGAGCTGCTTGGGATAGCT
>REBP01000049.1 GCA_007692665.1 Gemmatimonadales bacterium
CCTCACATACCGAAAACCCCCTGCAGGTGGATCCGTCCACCTGCAGGGGGTTTTTGCATTGGGTGCGTCCGCATGGGCACCCTCCGGTGGGAGCCGCCTAGAAGCCGGCGCGCAGGAGCGCGCGCACCGCGGCGGAAGGGTCGGGCGCGGCGAGCACCGCGCGAATGACGGCAACCCCCGCGGCGCCCTCCGCGAGAAGCTCCGGTACCCGCTCCGGCGTGATGCCGCCGATGGCCACCACGGGGATGCGGACGGCTCGGACCACCGCGGCCAGCCCCCTCACCCCGATGGCGCCCCCGGCATCGGCCTTGGAGTCGGTGGGCCACACCGGACCACATCCTACGTAGTCGGCGCCCTCCGCCTGGGCCTTCCTGGCCAGTTCGGGTGTCTCGGCGGAAACACCGATCACGAAGCCCGGGGGGGTGACGGCGCGGACCCCGGCGGCCGGAAGGTCGTCCTGCCCCACGTGAACGCCGTCGGCACCGCAGGCCAGGGCGAGGTCCAGGCGGTCGTTCACGAGAAAGAGGGCCCCGCGGGCGTGGCACAGATCCCGGAGGCGCCGGGCCAGCGGAAGGAGCTCGCCGCTTCCCGCCTCCTTGTCACGGAGCTGGATCGCCGTGGCGCCGGCCGCGAGGATCTCCTCCACGACCTCCTCGAGCGAGCGCGCCCCGGCCGCGTGCGGGTCGGTGAGGACCATCAGGCGCAGGCGGAGGGCCGGTGCGGGGCCAGGTGCCGGTGGCTGCCGGGAGGGCGTCAGGACTCGTCGTTCCCGTTGCCGCCCCCGCCGGCGCCCCGCTCCAGCGCGTCCCACTGGCGCCGGGCCTCGACGCGGGCACGGTTGTGCTCCTCCAGGGACCGCGTGAAGATGTGGGAACCGTCCGGCCGGGCCACGAAGTACAGGTAGTCCGAGTCCTCGGGCCAGAGCGTGGCTTCGAGCGCCGCCACGCCTGCAGCCCCGATGGGGCCCGGAGGAAGGCCGGCATTCGTGTAGGTGTTGTAGGGATTGTCGGCCACGGCGTCGATGTCCCGGTAGAGGAGACGGCTCCGCCGGTCCCCCAGCGCGTACTGGACGGTGGGGTCGGCCTGCAGCAGGTACCCGATCCTCAGCCGGTTGTGGAACACCGCCGAGATCCTCGGCATCTCCGAGACCTGGCGGGCCTCGGCCTGGACGATGGAGGCGAGGGTCATGACCTCCCGCTCCGTCATCTCCAGCTCCTCCGCCCGGGCTCTGCGCTCCGGCGTCCAGAGGCGCTTGTAGGCTGCCACCATGGCCTGCACGACCGGTTCGAGCCGGGTTCCGGGGGAGAACCGGTACGTGTCCGGAAAGAGGTAGCCCTCGAGCCCCGGGCCCGGAACGTTCAGGCGGGCGTCCTCGCCTTCGGTTTCCAGGGCGGCGCGGATCTCCGCGACGTCCAGCCCGGTGATCGTGGCCAGCCGCTCCGCGATCTGCCGGAGGGTCCACCCTTCCGGAATGGTGACGGGGACGGTTTCCACCCGGCCCGCCACCAGGTCGTCAAGGAGGGATTTCCAGCCGGCTTCGCGAGCCACGGCGTACTGGCCCGCCCGCACATTGCCGTCGTCACCCCGGACCTTGGCATAGACGCGGAAGAGAAGCGCATTTCCCACCAGGTCGCGGCTGACCAGCGTATCGGCGACCTGGCGGAACCCGGCGCCCTGCGGGACCGTGAACCGGACCACGTCCTCGCCGGCGCCGGGTCCACTCCCCGGGGCGTCGTCCTGGCGCTCCCCTTCGCATCCCCCGGCCAGAACGGCCAGGGAGAGCGCCAGCACGGCCCCTGCCGACCCGATGCGGGACCGGGCGACCCGCCGGCCGCTCACCGGTCCAGCCAGCGCTGGAGGATCAGCACGGCGGCCTCGGCATCGACCCGGTCCTTTTCCTCGCGCTTGTGGCGCGGGAGCCCGCTGGAGCGCACACGCTGTTCGGCCACCACCGAGGTCAGCCGTTCGTCGACAAAGTGCACCGGAACCTCGAGGCGCGCCGCGAGCGCCTCGCCGGCCGCCCGTACCTCCCGGGTCCAGTCGCTTTCCTCGCCGGAGAGCTCGAGGGGGAGGCCGAAGACCACGGCGCCCACGCCGTAGCCGCGACCGACCTCCGCCAGTGCATGAATCGGGGGCCGTTTTCCGCGACGACGGTGCAGGGTGGGAAGGGGGGAGGCCAGGGACCGGGTCTCGTCGCTCATGGCGACACCGACGCGCCGCTCGCCGTAGTCCACCCCCATGACCCTGGCACCGGGGGGAGACGCGGGGACCACGGGGTCCGCAGGCGGGGAATCAGAAGGCCGCAAGGGCCGCCTCCTCGGAGAGTCCCTGGTCCAGTCGCGTCCGGAGTTCCGCCACGGCGGCACCGGACCCGAACACGAAGCGGGAGGTGTCGTCCCCGTGCCCCTCGCAGGCCGTCTCGATGACCGAGATCGGGTGGCCGGCCAGGGCACCGAAGACTTCCGTCAGAAGGCCCACCGTGAAGGGGCAGCCGGGGGCCGCGTCGGACGTGCCTCCCTCGAACCAGTCCTCCGCGATGATCACGCCCAGCCCGGAGTGAACACGTTCCTGGCGCAGGCGGCCCCAGCCCCGGCTCCGGAGAACCTGCCCCATGGCGTCCCAGAAGGCGTGGGAGGGCACCCCCGCAAGGTCCTGCGTGGCAAGCGTCTCGCGAAGATGCGCGGTGAGCCAGCCCCCGGCATTTCGGCCGGCGGATTCGAGGGCGTCGGGGCCGGCGGTCGCCCGGAGGTCGTCGAGCAGACCCGCGGGAAGCTGGATCTCCCGGGGCTCCGAGGTGGGAGTTTGCAGGGTCGTGAACATCGCCTCTCCGGATCCTTGGGGCAGGGGTGTCAGATCATGGGCTGCCGGAAGCTATCTCCCAAGCATACACCGGTCCACACCACGGGTCCCCGCCACGGGTCCTGCGGGAACCGGGAAGGGGCGATCCCGAGGGCCGACGGACCTTCCGGCGCCTCCAATGGTACATGGTACGTTGAGGAAAAAATCCCGGAGCCGTTCAACGTCATGGGCGCATCTGCGCGCGTGATCGTCACGGCCATCGGCTCAACGACGCCAGGAGGTTTCATGGATTACGACGACGACGCCCGCATGTTCAACTTTGTTTCGGGCCTGATCTGCGGGGCGGCCATCGGCGCCGGTGTGGCGCTCCTGATGGCACCGACCACCGGAAAGAAGACCCGGAAGAAGCTTACCCGTGGGGCGGACGACCTCCGCGAGAAGGCGGCAGACCGCTGGGACGACCTGGCCGACGAGGTGCGGGACCGCGTCGACGAGGCGCTGAGCACGGCGAGAAAGCGTTTCTCCTGAGGCGGTGAACCCGGTACGCGTCATCGAGGCCAAGCGGGACGGGCGCGAGCTCGACCCGGAGGACATCCGGGCCTTTCTCCTCGGCTTTCTCGAGGGGACGGTGGAGGAGCCGCAGGTGGCGGCCTTCCTGATGGCGGTCTACTACCACGGCATGACGCCGGCGGAACTGGGCGCCCTCGTGGAGGTCATGCTCCATTCCGGTGCCGTGCTGGAGCTGGATCACCTGCCGGCGGCGCGCATCGACAAGCACTCGACAGGGGGGGTGGGAGACAAGGTCTCCCTCCCCCTCGCGCCGTTGGTGGCCGAAGCCGGAATCTACGTCCCCATGATGTCGGGACGGGGGCTGGGCCACACCGGCGGAACGCTGGACAAGCTCGAGGCCATCCCGGGCTTCCGAACCGACCTCGCGCTTCCGCGCTTCATGGAGGTCCTGGAGGCCGAGCGCATGGCCATGATCGGCCAGACCGCCGAGATCGCGCCGCTGGATCGCCGGCTCTACGCCCTGAGGTCCGTGACCGGGACGGTTCCCTCCATCCCCCTCATCGCGGCGAGCATCATGTCCAAGAAGCTCGCCGAGGGGCTCACCGGGCTCGTTCTCGACGTGAAGACGGGGAGCGGGGCCTTCCTGGCCGATCTCGACGCGTCCCGGGAACTGGCGCGCACCATGGTCGCGCTGGGCCGGGAGCGGGGCCTTCCGGTGGTGGCCCGCCTCACCGCCATGGACCGCCCCCTGGGGCAGGCCGTGGGGAATGCCCTCGAGGTGGCGGAATCCCTGGCCTGCCTGCGCGGCGAGGGCCCCGACGATCTCCGCACCGTGGTCCTGGCCCTGGCCGGGGAGATGCTGGCCATGGGCGGCGCTGCCCCCGATGCCGACGTGGGGGCCGAGCAGGCCGGAGCCCTCCTGGATTCCGGTCTTCCGCTCGAACGTTTTCGCCGCATGGTGGAGGCGCAGGGGGGGGATGCGGCGGTGGTGGACGATCCCGGACGCCTCCCGAAAGCCCCCGTGGTGCGGGAGTTCCTGGCGCCTCGCCGGGGCAGGGTGGCGGCGGTGCTGCCGCGCCCCATTGGTGTGGGAGTCGTGGAGATGGGCGGCGGGCGGGTGCGGCTGGCCGACACCATCGACCCGTCGGTGGGGGTGGACGCCCTGGTTGCACCGGGAACCCCGGTGGACGCCGGGGACCTGCTCGCGCGGGTGCATGCCCGGACCGAGTCCGACGCCCGGCGGATGCTGGCGGTCCTCGAGGCGGCGGTCCTGCTGGACGACGGCGATCCGCAGCGGCCCCTGCCCCTCCTCGGAGAGCGGATCAGCGCAGGCTGAACGCGATCCCCTCGTCGGTGAAGGCCGCCTCGAGGGACGCGGCCTCGGAGGCGGGGATCTCGAGGGCCAGCCCGCAGGTCGCCGACGTTCCCGCCGGCGCGGCCACGACCTTCACGGGGACACTTCGTTCCCGCGCCACGTCTTCCGCCCAGAGGGCGAGGTGGGAACTCTCGAAGACGAAGACCCGGACATCGCTGGTGGCAGTCACGGAAGACGGCTCCTCTGGGTGATCACCACGGGGTGGTGAAACTCGGTGGTGAGGTGGCTGGGGGGGGCGCTGGGGTTGCGGGTGCGAAGGTGGCCATGCGCCGGCCGGCGCTCCGGGGCCTCCGGATCACCACCACCGCGACGGAAAGCGGCTGCGGGTGGACTCGTCGCATACCTCCGAAGGCTCCGTTCCCGCGATGTACCATTCCACGTAGCGGCGCTCCGACGGACACCACTCGGAGGCCAGGAGCCCGGTCTGGCTGTCCACTTCCCGCGAGGTCAGCCCGTTCATGGGCCAGGGCTGGGGCTTGGGAAGGATGGCGGTTTCGCCCCCTCCGTTGTCCTCGCCGTAGCCGTAGTACACGTACCGCATGAACTCTCCGAAGACCGGGGCCGCGAGGGCGCCGCCGGTGGCGTTGTTCGCGATGCGCGCGGGACGATCCATGCCGAACCAGACCGTGGTCTGCAGGTCCGGCGTGGCCCCGATGAACCAGACGTCGGTGTTGTCGTTCGTGGTGCCGGTCTTTCCGGCGGCGGGGATCTCGGCGGGGAGGGCGCCCACGTTCCGCATCCCGTTGGCCCCGGTCCCGCGGTTGCCCGCCTCCTCGAGGAGGTTGAGCGTGAGCCGGGCCACGTCCGCATCCAGCACCCTCGACGGGGCGTAGGACGGTTCCCAGAGCACCGCGCCGTCCGGCGACTCGACGCGGACGATGAGGTGGGGCGAGATGCGGTTCCCTTCATTCACGATGGCGGAATAGGCTTCGGCCATCTGGATCATCAGCACGTCGGCGGCACCGATGGCGATGGACGGGACCCGGGGCATGTCGGTGGTGATCCCGAGGCGCCGGGCCGTCTGTGCCACGGTCTCGAGGCCGACCTCCTCGTCGGCGAGCTTGATGGCCACCGTGTTGATGGAGCGCCGGAACGCATGGCGGAGCGTCATGTCGCCCTCGAAGGTCCGGTCGAAGTTCTGGGGCCGCCACTCGCTCCCGTCCGCCTGCCGGCGCACCACGGGTCCGTCGGTGATGATCCGGGACGCCGGAATCCCGCTCGCCATGGCGGCGGCGTAGACGATGGTCTTGAACGACGATCCGGCCTGTCGCCTCGCCTGGGTGGCGCGGTTGAACTTGGAGTGGTTGATGTCCCGGCCGCCGATGATGGCGCGAATGGCGCCGGTCGACGGATCCAGCGAGATCAGCGCCCCCTGCACGTAGGGAGAGTTGGTTTCGGGGAGGCCTCCGCTCCGGTCCGCGTACTCCGCGTACTTCGGGTGGCGGAACCCCGGATAGTTCTCCACCCGGTCGAATCCGGCGGACATGGCGCGCTCCGCCGCCCGCTGGATGTCGAGGTCCAGGGTCGTGTGGATGTGCAGGCCTGCGACGTTCACCTGCCCGGGCCACCGGGCCATGGTCTGGTCGCGGACCATCTGGACGGCGTACCCGCCCACTTCCTCCGCCATCTCTCCCCGGCCTTCGGGAAGGGGCGTATCCTTCCAGCGCCGGGCCTCCTCGCGGGTCATGAACCGTTCCCGGGCCATGAGGTCCAGGACGAGATTCCGACGGGCTTCCGACCGATCCGGGTTCAGGAAGGGCGAGTACCGCCGCGGGTTGTTGGCGACCGCTGCGAGCGTCGCCGCCTCGGCGGGGGTCAGCTCCTGCGGCGTCTTGCCGAAGAAGTGGCGGGAAGCGGTGTGAATTCCCCAGACCCCCACGCCCAGGTTGATCTGGTTCATGTAGGCTTCGAGGATCTGGTCCTTCGTGTAGGCCCGCTCGAGTTCGAAGGCCACCTGCAGTTCCCGGAGCTTCCTGGCCACGCTCCGGTCGAACCCGATGCTCTGGATGAACATGTTGCGGGCGAGCTGCTGGGTGATCGTGCTTCCGCCTGCCCCCGAGAGGGAGAAGGTGAAGACGGCCCCTCCCACGGCCCGGGAGAGCCCACGCACGTCCACGCCGCCATGGTTGTAGAACCGGCGGTCCTCCACCGCGATGAAGGCCTGCGGCACGTGAGCCGGAAGCGACTCGATGGAGGTCAGCGTCCGGGCCTGCGTCCCGATTTCGGCGATGAGGGTGCCGTGCCGGTCGAAGACCTTGGACGTCTGCTCCGGCTCCCACGTGTGGATCTGGGCGACGGACGGGCAGTCTGCGCAGAGATTCTTCCACGCGCCCCACGCCAGCCCGACCCCCACGGCGATGACGAAGAGCAGGGGGATCCAGACCGCCGGTCGGCGCAGGACCCGGAAGGTGGCCCTGGCACCGCGATCAACGCCACGGGTCAGTGTGTTCCAGGTTTTGCGGGCCATCCTGCCTGTCCTCTCTCGCGCACGGGTCCGGAAGTGGTTCGGGACACCGGACCACCATGGGTCCGGGACACCGGACCACCATTCCCGAAAGATACACGGAAACGGGTGCTGCGGGTCCCCCTGCCGGGGAACCGGGGGACAGCGCTCAGATGCGCTCCCGGCGCCAGACGGCGATGACTCCGCAGCGGGCGTCGGTGGTCAGGAACTCGGGGGGGACCTCCGCCAGCGAGCGGTAGACCTCGATCCCCTCCACCTCGGCGGGCGTCACGAGGCGGTCGAGCTGCACCCCTCGCTGGGCGCCTGCCGAGAGACCGCCTCGCCGATCGACGGGGACCCCGTCGAGAAATACCTGGACGGGGCAGGGGCGCCCGGCACTCCCCGAGTGACCTTCCGAGAGGAAGACCCCGGCGGGGAGGCCCGGGGCAGGTCTGCTGTCGAGGTAGACCCCCGTGAGCCCGGCCACCAGGTCGCTGACTCCCCGGGTCGGGCCGGCTCGCTCGATGTCGGCGCGGGTCAGGAAGACGCCACCGAAACCACGCTCCGCCCTGGCATAGAAGGACTCCAGAACCGGCGAGGTGACCCGGACCGAAGCCGTGACCTCGAGGGGAGCAAGGACAAGCGCCGAGGGGCTTACCCGCACCACCAGGGTCAGCGCCTCTCCGGCCTCCAGGCGCGCCGCCGCCGTGGTGGTCCGGGCATACCCCAGGCTCGAAACCCTGAGCCTGAACTCCCCCCGGGGGACACGGGACAGGAGAAACGCCCCATCCTCACCGGTAGTGGCCGACGCCCGCACCAGTCCACCCTGGTCGACGAACTCCACGAACGCCGCCGGAATGCCCCGCCCGCTCGAGGCGTCGACGACGGTGCCGCGGACCGAACTCTCCTCCCGCACGTCGGGTTCCTGCCCGTGCAGGGACCCCCCCGCACTCGCGAGGCCAAGGAGGACGAGGGCCGCCGCCGCAGCGTGCCGGAACCCCGCACGGCACCGGGGCGCACCTCCGCGCCGCCGGAACCCCGGGGGGGCGCCTGGCCGGAGCTGGGTGGTACCGGGACGGGGGGATGCGGGCATGCGACGGGGGGTGGACGAACCGGGGGGATGGAAAACGGACGCTGCGCGACCGGGGGGCGGACGGCTCGAAGGGGGGGTGACGACCTCCCTGCCGGGCCTCCGCTGAAAGATCCGCCTTCCCCGCCGCCGGCGCAACGACCGGCGCAAGGCCGGGAGGCCCCGCGACACATGGGCGCGGGGTTGGCACCCGGGAGCGGGAGGGGGATATTCGGGGACGACGACGGCCCTGCACCTGCGGCAACCCGGGAGTTTCCCTGTCTACCCAACCCCCCCGATCCAGCTCGCTCTCTTCGGACCCGCGCCGCACGCACGTGACGGTGTCGGGGGGCGGAGGGTACCCCGTCATCGTCGCCCCCGGGTCCGTGAACGGACTTGCGAAGCTCCTGGACGAGTTCGCCCCGGCGCACCGCTATGCCATCATCGCCGACTCCCGGGTGGCGGAGCTGCACGGCGACAGGGTCAGACGTCTCGTCAGGGAGACCGGCCGGCCTGCGGCGCTCCACACCTTTCCTCCCGGCGAGAACCAGAAGTCGAGAGAGCGCTGGATCGAACTCACCGATGCGCTGCTCGCCGACGGCCTGGGGCGCGACAGCTGCGTGGTGGCGCTGGGCGGTGGTGTCACCGGGGACCTGGCGGGATTCGTGGCCGCCACCTTCCTGCGGGGAATCCCCGTGGTGCAGCTCCCCACCTCCCTTGTGGCCATGATCGACTCGGCGGTGGGGGGAAAGACCGGGGTCGACGTCCCGGCGGGAAAGAACCTCGTGGGAGCCTTCCATCCGCCTCGCCTCGTGGTAGCCGACCCCGAACTTGCCCTGACCCTTCCTCCGGCCGAGCGGGCGCAGGGCCTCGCCGAGGCCCTCAAGCACGGCGCCATCGCGGACCTCGCCTACCTGGAGGCGCTGGAGAACCGGGCCGACGACCTCCTCGCGGGCCACCTCGAGGCTACCACCGTTGCGGTGGACCGCTCCGTTCGCATCAAGGCCGACGTCGTCAGTCGCGACGAGCGCGAGGGGGGACTCCGGCAGATCCTCAACTTCGGGCACACCCTGGGCCACGCGCTGGAGGCCTGTTCGCAGTACACGATCCCGCACGGAAGCGCCGTGGCGAGAGGAATGGTCCTCGCCGCCCGCGTGGGGGAGGAACTGGGGCTCACGGCTCCGGAGACTTCCGCCCGCATCGCCTCCGCCGTACGAGCCTTCGGCCTTCCCGCCGAGGGGGCGCTGCCGGCGCCGGCCGGCGACCTCGTCAGGATGACCCGTACCGACAAGAAGGTCCGCGGCGGCGCCGTGCGCTACGTGCTCCTCGAGCGGGCCGGCGTCGTGCTGGGGGGCGATTCGTGGAGTCACGCGGTGGAGGACGCGGTGGTGGAGGGCGTCCTCGCCGCGTCGTCCGGCGGGGGGCGCCGGGTTTGACGCTCGCTTGCCCCCGTGGGTATTCTTCGGCCCCCTTTCCGAGTCCCACGCTGCCGGGTGGCGGCTCTCCGAACCCGAATCGAAGGTGGAGGTGAAATGGCGCACCTGGAGCGCCCCGAGGCCCTGACGCTGTCCCAGGCACTGGACCGCCGTGCCAACACCGATGCGGACCGGGTCTTCCTCTTCGACCAGGGAGACCGGGTCACCTTCGGCAACGTGGCGGCCACGTCCCGCGCCCTGGCTGCCGCGCTGGCCAACCTCGGCGTCGGCGCCGGCGACCGCGTGGCCATCATCCTCCCCGGGTGCGCCGAGTTCGTGCACGGGCTCTTTGCGCTCTCCCGCCTGGGGGCAGTGGCCGTGCCCCTGGACCCGCGTCTCACCGCGCCCGAGCTGCGGTACCTGCTGAGACACTCGGAAGCCGTGGCGGCCATCACGGTGGAGCGCTTCGCCGGGGTGGACTTCCTCGAGCTCTTCGAGGGACTTCTTCCGCATCTCCCGGAACTCCAGTACCTGGTCACGGTGGGCGAGGAAGACCTCTGGTACGACGACCGCATCTTCCAGTTCGAGGATATCGTCTCGTCGGGGTCGGGGCGTCCCATCCCGGCGGTCGAGGTGGATCCGGGCGAGGCCGTCGCCGCGCTCCTGTACACCTCGGGGGCCTCCGGAAAACCCAAGGCGGTGGAACTCACCCACGGCGCCCTTCTCGGCGTGGCGGCCGCCACCGTCGCTTCCATCGGCCTCGATGCCGAGGACCGGGTGATCGGGATCACCGCCCTCTTCCATGTCTTTGCCCTGGGCCCCGGGATCCTGGGATGCGTGGTTGCGGGGAGTTCCCTCATCCTCCAGCCGGAGTTCGAGGCCGAGGCGGCCCTCGACCTGGTGGAGGCGCTGGGGGCGACCGTGCACTACGGTGTCCCGACGGTCTTCGCCGCCGAACTCCGCGTCCAGCGGCAGGCACCCCGGGACCTCGGCACGCTCCGGCTGGGTCTCGTGGCCGGCGCACCCATGCTCGAGGAACTCTTCACGAGTGTCGAGGCCGAGCTGTGCCCCGGGCTCCTGACCGCCTACTCCCTGACGGAGACCTCGTCGGTCCTGGCGGTGACGCGTCCCCAGGACCCGGAGGAAAAGCGGAGATTCACCGTGGGCAGGCCCCTGCCGGGGACCCGGATCCGGGTCCTCGAGGCCGACGGGAGCGACCTTCCGGAAGAGAGCCTGGGCGAGATCGCCGTGAAGGGACCCGGTGTCATGCGGGGGTACTACCGGCAGCCGGGGGAGACGGCACGGGTCCTGTCCTCCGACGGCTTCCTCCTGACAGGGGACCTCGGGATCGTGGACGAGGACGGGTATGTCCATTTGGTGGGGCGAAGAAGAGACGTTATCTTGCGAAGCGGTTCCAACGTCCATCCGGGCGAAATCGAGGATCGACTGCAGCAGCATCCCGCGGTGGAGGATGTGGCCGTCGTCGGAATCCGAGACGAGCTCCTGGGCGAAGCGGTCTCCGCCGCCGTTGTTCAGGTGGAGGGCGCGATCGTGACGGAGGAGGAACTCCGGGAGTGGTGTGGCGAGACACTTGCCGACTACAAGGTCCCGGACTTCGTGCGCTTCCTTGAAGCCCTCCCCACGACCGGAGCCGGCAAGATCCGGCGGGTTGATCTCACGCGCCTTCTCGAGGCCGACTCCTGATCCGGACCCACGTTCTGCGCGGCTTCCCCGGCCCGCACCCCTGCGTTCCCCCGGCCATCCGCCGACGGGACCGGGGGGGACAGGCGGGGAGGCTTCGCGGCCCTCTACTTTCGACTCGCTGCGAGCCCTGAAAAAGAATTCATGAACATTCCCTACATCCGGGCACCCCACACTGAAGGGGTGTCCCACCCCGTGCTGCCCTCGAACTCGCCCAACGCTGCCCTCCTCATCGATTTCGACAACGTCACGATGGGGATGCGCAGCGACCTCTCGAAGGAGCTGAAGACGCTCCTCCAGTCCGACGTCATCCGCGGCAAGGTCACCGTCCAGCGTGCATACGCGGACTGGCGACGCTACCCCCAGTACATTGTCCCCCTCTCCGAAGCCTCGGTGGACCTGATCTTCGCCCCGGCCTACGGGAGCTCGAAGAAGAACGCCACCGACATCCGCATGGCCATCGACGGCATGGAGCTCGTCTTCACCCGTCCGGAGATCGGGACCTACATCCTCCTGACCGGGGACTCCGACTTCTCGTCGCTCGTCCTGAAGCTCAAGGAGTATGGCAAGTACGTCATCGGCGTGGGGATCCAGGAATCGTCCTCGGACATCCTGGTGCAGAACTGTGACGAGTACTACTCGTACACGACCCTCTCCGGGCTCCGGAAAGCCGGCACGGGCGAGGCGCTGAGCCAGCAGGACCCGTGGACACTGGTGCAGCGGGCCGTGGAGCAGATGACGAAGCGCCGCGACGTCATGCGCTCCGACCGCCTCAAGCAGGTCATGCTCGACCTGGACTCGACCTTCGACGAGAAGGCCATCGGGTTCAGCAAGTTCTCGCGCTTCCTCACGGAGGCGGCGCAGAAGGGGCTCATCGAGCTGAAGAAGATGGAGAACGGTCAGTACGAGGTTTCCAACGGCCGCTCCTCCGCTGCCGGCGCGTCGAGTCCGTCGCCGTCCTCGGGTTCCTCCACCCCGGCCCGTCGGGACCGTGACGGCCGGGACAGCCGCGGGAGCCGTGGCCGCGATCGGGACGCCCCGCGCCGGGATCGCGCGGAGTCCACCGACGTTCCCGCCCCCGAGGGTGCGCAGGCGACTTCGGCGCCGGAGACCTCCCCGGCGGAGGCTGCTGCAGCCCCGGCCGGCACCGCCGAGGCGAGCCCCACCCCGTCGACCGCCGGCACCGACGGCTCCGGTACCCAGAACGAGCGACTTCGGGCTGCCTACGAGCTCATGGTGCGGGCCATCCGGGACCTGGCCGACGCCGAGGGCGACGCGGTTCGCGACTCCGACGTCAAGCGTCGCATGCTCGCGATCCAGGAGAACTTCGACGAGTCGGAGCTCGGATTCGGAAAGTTCTCCCTCTTCCTGAAGCAGGCCGACGAGCACGAGGTCATCGAACTCACCCGCGGCGACAACGGCATCTACGAGGTCAGGGTCCGGAAGGGTGCGGACGCCCTCCCGGCCACCGACGCCGCGGCGTCTGCCCCCGCTCGCGACGGCGACCGGGACCGGGCGAGGGAAGCGCCGAAGGAGAGGGCCGCGGCTCCGACGCCGGATGCCTCCGAAGGCAGCGATGGACGTCGCCTCCGCCCCCGCCTGTCGGCTCGTCGACGCGGGGCCTCGGACGAGCCCCCGCCCTTCCTCGAGGGCCAGGCCGTTTCCGTCCCGGGAGCGCCGGCCCCGAAGCAGGCCGAGGCAGCATCGTCCCCGGCCGACGAGGCCGAGGGCCGGGAGGAGAGTGAAGGGCAGCAGGAGAAGGCCCCCACCCGCCGGGGCCGCCCGCCCCGCGGCAGGGGTCAGAAGGCCGGTGCGGAAGCCGGCGATTCGCAGGAGGCCGCCGCCGAGAAGCCTTCCCGCGGAGGCCGAGGCAAGGCCAAGGACGCACCTCCTGCCGGGAAGCCGGCGGGCAGGGCCTCCGGGAAGCCCGCCGAGAAGGGCGCAGCGAAGACGTCGGCACGGCCGGCCAGCGACCTGCCCCAGCTCGGACTTCCCTCCGACGCGGAGAGCATCCGGCAGTACCTGATGAACTCCTACAAGGGGGTGGGCCAGAAGACGGCGGACACGCTGGTCGAGGCCCACGAGGACAACCTCTTCGAGGTCATGGAGTCGCAGCCGGACATGATCCGGTCGCTTCTGCCCGCAGCCCGGGCCGAGAAGCTTCTGGAGCAGTGGGTCGACGATGTGGCGCGGCGACGTGCCGAGGCCCACGGGCCGGCCGGACGACCCGCTCCCGAGGCGACGCCCCGTCGGCGCAGCACCGGAGGGGGGCGGCGTCGTGGAAGTGGTGGTCGCCCGAGCCGCTGACCCCGGTAATCGCTGAAATGCTCGCTGCTGTCCGGAATGGAAGCGCCGTGCCCCCCGGGGCACGGCGTTTCCAGTTTGGGGGAACGGTTGTATTCGCAGGCGAGTGTGGCGTAGGTTGCCAGGCTTCACAGCTCCGCAGCCCTTCCGTCCGACCCACCCCTTCGGCTCCGACCCCAACCCCGAGGTGCCCTGGATGACCGATCCCAGCTGGGTGTCCATCCTCCCTCCCGTCCTGGCCATCGTGCTGGCGATCTGGACCCGGCAGGTCTATCTCTCGCTGGGCGCCGGCGTCTGGCTCGGCTGGCTCATCGTCGAGGGATGGAACCCCCTTGCCGGCCTCGCCCGGGCCATCGAGGCGTCGGTGGCGGTGCTGGCCAGCGCCGGGAACGCCAACGTGATCCTCTTCACGCTGGTCATCGGCGCGCTCATTGCGACCATCGAGACGTCGGGAGGGGTGCGCGGCTTCGTGGCCTACCTCGAATCCCGCGAGTGGGTGAACACACCGAGGCGGGCCCAGCTCCTGGCCTGGGTGGTGGGCGTCATCATCTTCATCGAGTCGAACATCACGGTTCTGGTGGCAGGTTCCGTGTCGCGCCCCCTCTTCGACCGGTACAGGGTGTCGCGGGAGAAGCTGGCCTACATCATCGACTCCACCTCCGCCTCGGTCTGCATCCTGATTCCCCTGAACGCCTGGGGGGCCTACAACCTGGGCATCCTGAACTCGCTCGGGGTCGAAGACCCGCTCGGCGTCTTCATCGGGTCGATTCCCTACAATTTCTACGCCCTGGCCGCGCTCTTCCTGGCCTTTGCGACCATCATCTGGAAGATCGACCTGGGACCGATGAAGCGGGCCGAGGCCCGGACCCGGGAGGGCGTGCTCCTCTGGCCCGACGCCCAGCCCATGATCGACGAGGCGATCCTGTCGCCCGAGCCCAACGACCGGATCCCGCCCCGGGCCATCAACATGGTGCTCCCCATCGTCACGATGGTCGTCATGATGCCCCTCGGGCTCTGGATCACCGGAGGCGGGGACCTTCGCGCCGGTTCGGGGTCTACGTCGGTGCTGTGGGCGGTCATGGCGGCCCTCGCCATGAGCTGGGTCCTGCTGCTGGCCCAGAAGGGGGCCACGGTGGACGAACTCACGCGGACCGGCCTGAAGGGGGCCGGAGGGCTCGTTCCCCTCGCGCTGATCCTGCTGCTTGCGCTGGCGCTCGGCGACGTGGCCGGCGCGCTGGGAACCGGGCCCTACGTGGCGCAGGTGACGGCGGGGGTGCTTCCCCCTGTCATCTTCCTCCCCCTGGTGTTCCTGGTCTCGGGGGGGATCGCCTTCAGCACGGGGACCAGCTGGGGAACGTTCGCGATCATGCTCCCCATCGCCGTTCCCGCCGCAATGGCGCTGGGTCTGCCGCCCTCGCCCTTCGTGGCGGCGGCACTGGCAGGAGGGATTTTCGGTGACCATTCGTCGCCGATCTCCGACACCACCATCATTTCGTCCATGGCCGCGGCCACGGATCACATCGACCATGTCCGGACACAGCTTCCCTACGCGCTCATCGCCGGGGGCGTCGCCGTCGTGGGCTTTGCAATCGTCGGCCTCGGCATGTAGGCCGGGTCCGGAACGGACCGATTTCCAAACTTCAAATCCTGGAGTACAGAGGTGAACATTTCAGTCTGCGTGAAGCGGGTGCCCGACACCGAGACCCGGATCCGGGTGGGTGCCGACGGTACCTCCATCGATCCCTCCGGGGTCAAGTTCGTCGTGAGTCCCTACGACGAGTTCGCCGTCGAGGCGGCGCTCCGTCTCCGCGAGAGCAATGGGGCCGGCGAGGTCGTGACCGTTTCCCTGGGCGACGAGGCGGGGCAGGACATCCTCCGCACCACGCTGGCCATGGGGGCCGATCGGGCCGTTCTGCTGAAGGGGCAGGTGACCCCCGACGGGCTGGCCACCGCACGGATGCTGGCCGCCGAACTCGAGGGCCACGATGCGCCCCTGATCCTCCTGGGCGTGAAGGCCGCCGACGATGACCAGCAGCAGGTCGGGCCCATGCTCGCGACGATCCTCGGTCGCGCCTGCGCCACCGCCGTCTCCTCGTTCGAGGTGGACGGGGACAAGGTGCGCTGCCGCCGCGAGGCGGAGGGCGGAAACGAGGTGGTGGAACTGCCCCTCCCCGCGGTCCTGACCATCACCAAGGGCGAGTACGAGCCCCGGTACGCATCGCTCAAGGGCATCATGGCGGCCAAGAAGAAGCCGCTCGACGTGAAGGACGCCGCCTCGGTCCCGGCCAGGATCAGCGTCGAGACGCTGGAGCTTCCCCCCGAACGAAGCGCCGGACGCATCGTCGGCGAAGGACCGGACGCCGTGAAGGAACTGGTCCGGATCCTCCGCGAAGAAGCCAACGCACTCTGACCCCGACCCTGGACGAATCATGACGAACGTACTTGCAGTGGTGGAACAGCGGGATGGCGTCCTCCGGGGCACGGCGCGGGAGGTGGTTTCCGCCGCCTCGCGGCTCGCCGGTCAGCTCGGTGGAAGCGCGCACGCCCTGGTACTTGGCGGCCCGGGGATCGCGGACGTGGCCGGGACGCTCGGGGGGTGGGGTGCGGAGGTGGTGAAGGTTGCCGCCCACGACGCCCTCGGCGGCTACCACCCCGACGGATACCCCCAGGTCGCGGCACGCGTGGCGAAGGAAGGCGGATACGGCGTGGTGCTGCTGGCGGCGACCGGGCTCGGAAAGGACATGGCGCCCCGCCTCGCCGCGCACCTCGACGTGCCCCTCGCGGCGGACATCACCGGCCTCGACGGCGAAGGTGGCAAGGTGAGCCTGACGCGGCCGGTCTACGCCGGAAAGGCGTTCACGCGGATCACGGTGGATGCGTCGCCGGTGGTGGCAACCATTCGCCCCAACGTGTTCCAGCCCGTGGATGCGACGGGAAGCGGCACCGTCGAAACGGTGGAAGTCACCGAGGATCCCGCCTCCTGGCCCACCCGGGTCGTGAGCTTCGAGGCCACCGGCGGCGACGTGCCCGACGTGGCCGAGGCCTCCATCGTGGTGGCCGGGGGACGGGGGATGCGGGATCCGGAGCACTGGGGGCTCCTGGAGGACCTGAGGGCTTCCCTCGGGGACGATGCCGGGCTCGGGGCCTCCAGGGCGGTCGTGGACGCCGGGTGGCGGCCCCACGGCGAGCAGGTGGGGCAGACCGGGAAGACGGTGGCCCCCAAGCTCTACTTCGCCATCGGGATCTCCGGGGCGATCCAGCACCTGGCCGGGATGCGCACGGCCGGAACCATCGTGGCGGTGAACAAGGATCCGGACGCGCCGATCTTCAAGGTCGCGGACTACGGCATCGTGGGCGACATCTTCGAGGTGCTCCCCCGCCTCACGGAAGAGGTACGGGCGGTGCGCGGCGAGGGCTGAGCCGGGCTAGCGTCCGCCGGTGAGGCGGGGGCGGCGACCCAGCGCCTGGACCGGATCCACGGGGCGGCCCCCCTTCCACACTTCGAAGTGGAGGTGGGGGCCGCTCACGTTTCCGGTGGCGCCGGAGCGGGCGATCTCCTGCCGCCCCCGGACCCGGTCGCCCGTCCGCACCGACATCGTCGAAAGGTGGGCGTAGACGGTGAGGGCCCCCCCCCGGTGCTCCAGCCAGATCACGTTCCCGTACCCTCCCATCACACCGGCGAAGCGCACGTTCCCGGGGAGGGCCGCCAGAACGGGCGTCCCCGTGGGGACCGGAATGTCCACCCCGTGGTGGACGGTGGGGAGGATCGCTCCGCTTCGAACCCGGAGTCCGAAGGGCGAGGACATGGGACCGTCCAGGGGCCAGCGCGGAATCGAGCACCCGGCCGTCACCAGGAGCACGACGAGTCCTGCGAGGAGCGAACGGCCGGTTCTCCTCATGCTCAGAAACGCCAGGACAGCCCCACGCCGAACCCACCGACGGCGGGCCACTCCTGCTGGACGACGGGACCGGCTTCCTCCGGAAGATTCAGGTACGCCTGCGGTGTGCCGAGCTTCCAGAAATGGGCGGTCGCGTCCAGGCGAAGAACCAGCTGTTCGGTGAGGAAGTACCTCGTGCCCACGCCCAGCACCCCCATGAACGAAGGCCCGAAGGTGAATCGCGCCTCGGTCGGCAGTTCCTCTTCCTCCTCGATGCGGCCGGACAGGTTGCCCACCACGCCTCCCCCGGCAACGACGAAGGGGGCAAGGTTGTGCCAGGTCCGGGGGCCTGTCAGCGTGAAGCGCACCCGGCCGTCGAGCCCGCCCACGAGGGCACTGGCGGTGCCGAGTTCGAGGATCTCCTGGCCCGCCGCGTCGGGGGCCCGAACCCGCCGATCGGTGGGCTGGACGAACCCGGTGAACTCCAGCGCGAAGGGTCCGCCGAGGTCCAGGGCGTAGCGTGCCCCCGTGAGGAGGCCGTCGCCGGGTCCGAGCTCCATGGTTCCCCTGTTGCCCGGCACATGGATGAGGAAGACCCCGGCCTCGTGGCGCCCCTCGATGAACTCGTAGGGCGAGGTGATCGTCTGGGCACCGGCCTCGGCCGGCATCGAGACCGCCGGCAGGAGGAGGGCGAAGGTGGTCGTCACGAGGCAGGCGCCCCGGAAGGTGCATCGGATCATGAAGAAAGGTCCTGGAGGTCGCTGGTCGCAGGGAGGTCGCCCCGAAGGCCGGGCGAGGCATGCCCTGCCCGGGGTTCCCCGAAGCTACCGGCCCCGGGGGTGGGCGATCAAGGCGCAGGCGAAAGAGATACCCCACAGGGCGCGTCATGGGTGCCCTCCGGTTTGACCTTGTCCCCGGGGTTGGGCAGATTCCCGGGGACGTCCGACGTCCTCCCCCCCGTCGCACACCTCCCGTACCTCCTCGGCCCCTCCCATGCGCTCCCTCTCCGTTCCGCTTCTTGCCCTTTCGGCGCTCCTTGTCATCGGAGCGCCGGTTGGCCTGGTGGCACAGGGCGCGGTGACTCGCGTGGAGGAGAACGTCCGGTTCGAGCCCCAGGGCCTGATCGTCGGTCAGCTCCAGGCCGGGACGCAGGTCCGGGTCGAGTCCACCGAGGGTCCGTGGAGCCGGATCACCTTCGAGGGGCTCGTCTGGGAAAACTCGCTGCAGCGCCGCGAGGGTGGGGCGTTCGACCTCATCGTGTCGGCGGAGGAGGGGGAGAACCTCCGCGCCGAGCCGGCCGGTCGGATCATCGGGCGGCTGAACAGCGGGACCCTCCTGAACGAGATCTCCCGGGGAGGGGGGTGGATCCGGGTCCGGAGGACCGCCTGGATGTGGAGCGCGTCCCTCACGGCGACGGAGGGCGCCACCCCCCCGGCGACGCCCACCGCACCGAGGACCGCAGCGGCGCCTGCCCCCGCGCCTGCGCCGGCCCCCGCAGCCACCGCTGCTCCGGCACCGGCACGCGCACCGGCGGAGAGCGCGGACGCCGCGGGGTCCGACTGGGTTCGTGCCGGCGACCGGGGCACCTCGGTGCTGACGGCGCCCGACGGGGACACCATGGTCGTCGCCCGGCAGGGCGCGGAACTCCGCGTCACGGCACGGGAGGGGAACTGGGCCCGTGTTCGGGTGGAGGGATGGGTCTGGCTCCCGTCCACCGAGTCGGCCGCCGGTGCGGGCGGCCGACCGGACGTGATTCTTCGCGGCCTCACGGCGGCCACCATCGCCCGTGAGCCGGAGCGGTACCGCGGACGCCTGGTGTCCCTCACGCTGCAGCACATCTCCCTCGAGGAGGCGGAGTCCGTCCGAACGGACTTCCGGGTCGGGGAAGCCTTCATCCTCGCCCGGTCCGTCGAGGGCGACCGGATGTTCGTGTACGTCGCATTCCCCCCGGAGCAGCTCGACGAAGTCCGGCGCCTGCAGCCTCTCGAGCGCATGGAGGTGGTGGGCCGTGTCCGTACCGGGGCGGCGGCCCTCACGGGCAACCCGGTCCTCGATCTCGTGGACTTTCGCCGCCTGCGCTGAATCTTCAGCCCGACTTCTCCGTAGTACCCTGCAGGGGAGCACGGGGACCCATAACGGATCCGAGAGGAACATGTACTGTTGGTCGTGTGGCACGCCGGGAGCCGAGGATGCCCGTTTCTGCACGGGCTGTGGCGCAGCCATGGGGGATCCGCGAGCAGCGGCTGCCTCCGCGCCCTCGCCCCCGCAGGGCCGCCCGGGCGCCCCCGGCGAGCCGCCGGCGTCTCCGGTCCACTGGACCGCCCGTTCGCCCCTCCAGCTGCGGAGCTGCCCGTCGTGCGGGTTCCGGGGTGAGGGCATCCCCTACTTCCGTCGCGCGGGCAACCTGGCGCTCCTTGCCGCCGCCACGCTCTTCACCTACGGGATCGGAGGACTCGCCTACTGGTTCTTCCGGCGATCCCACCGGGTCTGTCCGTCGTGCGGCCTGGGATGGGACCGTTCCCGGCCGCTGGGAGAGGGGGCGGCCATGGACGGCCTGCTGGGAACCTCGAACGACGGCAGGAACGGGGCGCTCGGTCACCTGCGTCCTTCCGGCGGGCCCCCCTCGGCAGCCGAGGCAGCGGCGGGTTCGGGATTCGCGATGTCCGGTCTTCCCAGCGGAGGGGGCTTCCGACGGTTCATGGGCGTGGCCGTGGCCCTGGTCGGCCTCCTCATCCTCGCCCTGGGCATCGGAACCCTGGAGGTGGTGCCCGCCATCGTGGGCGGGGTCATCGGGCTCTCCGGGGCCGCAACGTTCGGGTGGGGCTGGCGGGCGCTCCAGACGCGGCGGCAGGCTCTCCTTCAGCGCATGCAGCGCGAGGTCCTCCGGATCGCCAGGGTTCGGGGGGGCACCCTCACCGCCACCCAGGTGGCCGCGGACATGGACCTCACGCTGCCGGCGGCCGAACGAATTCTCCTCTCCCTGGACGACGGCTTCCGCATCACCTCCGACATCACGGACGAGGGGATCCTGTACTTCGATTTCAGGGAGCTTCGGCTCGGGTCGGGGGAACCGATGGCGTAAGGCCCGGCGCGATGCGGGGAGGCACGCGGCTCCCCACTCGCGCGAGGACGATGCCCAGCAGGATCACGGCGGCTCCGATCCACTGGAGCGCGGTGGGAACTTCGCCGAGGAATGCCCACGCGACCAGGAGCGCCACCACCGGAACGAGGTTCGAGTACGCCGCGGTCCGCGCGCTCCCCAGCCGATGCACTCCCCGGTACCAGAGAACGTAGCTCAGTCCCAGCGCGAGAACGCCTGCGTACACGACGGCGCCCCACCCCGCCAGGGCGGGAACGGCGCCCCAGTCCATGCGCACGAGGTCGGGCAGGCCCAGGAGGACGAGCACGATGGAGCCGGCCCAGAGCGTCCAGGCGGTCACCGGAACGCTCCCGTACCGGAGGATGAGCCCCCGGGAACCCACCGTGTAGGCGGCCCAGAGGAACGCGGCGCCTGCCGCCATGGCGTCGCCCACGAGGGTGCTTCCGCCAAGCCGAAGCTCCGCACCTCCCCCCACCACGACCAGCACCATCCCCGAGAGCGTCGCCACGATCCCGCCCACCACGTACCGGTCGAGGGTGCCCTCCCGAAGCAGGGCCGCGAGAAGGGCGGTCCAGACGGGGACCGTGGCCAGCAGGAGGGCCGTGTTCCCGGCGGTGGTGCGATCCAGCCCGTGGATGAAGAGGAGCTGGTACACACCGTTGCCCGCGATGCCGAGGAGGAGCACGCGGCCCAGGTCCTTCCACTCCAGCGAGGGCAGGGGACCCCGGGCCCGGAGGATGGCGTAGACCGTGAGGGACGCCAGCGGGAAGCGAAGCGCGTTGAACCCCATGGCCGGAATGAAGTCCAGCGCCCCCTTCACGACGGAGAAGTTCACCCCCCACACCACCGTGAGGACGACCAGGCCGATGTCGGTGGCGCGATCGGGGCCACGGTTGGAGGCAGGGGTCACGAGGCACCGGGGGGAAGGAGTACGGGCGGGCCGGCGGCCCGCTCCCCGCGGCGGGGGACCCACGAAGATAGGCGGTCTCGCACCGGAGTCCATGGGAGTCCGCAGCTTCGTCCGGGCCGGGTCCGGGGTGGGGGCGTTGGTCCGGGGCGCCGCCGTGTCTACCTTGAGGGAACGGGGTGCGTTTCGGCGTCCGACAGCCTCGAAGGGCAACCGCCCCGGGGATCGGAGCCGCGGGGCGTCCCTCCAGACGATTTACCCATGGACCAGGAGCATCGAGGGTGCGCGAGTTCGACGACGAGACGGGAAGACGCTGGGTGGCCAGCGTCGAGAGAAGAGACGGGAAGGACTACCAGGGCCGCTACCATTTCGTCGCGCGCCCGGTGGACGGGACCGGCGAATCCGTCGCCCTCGGCGATGTCCGGTGGAATTCGGAGATGACGGCCCGGAGAACCCTGGAGACGGCCTCCGACGTGGAGCTGCGGAGGCGCTTGCGGTCGGCCGTGGGGCGTTCCGGGGGACCTGTCAGGGACGGTCGTCGGTAACCGTTGGCCGGTCCCGGTCGCTGTCCACCTGCGGGAAGGGTCGGAGGGCCTCGGTCCGGGCCATGGAGACACCCTCCCGCGTCGGGAGAATGAACGGGACGCCCCGGCGGAAGCCCGCCAGGTGAATTCCGACCCGGTCCTCGGCTCGCTTGGCGGCCCCGGTGGAGGGGACGTCGTTGACCAGGATGCTGAACAGGAGCCGCTCGCCCTCGGCGCCGTGCACCAGTCCCGAAAGGGCGGAGGTCCGGTGAATCGTTCCGGTCTTGGCGCGGAGGTTTCCGGCCGCGGCGCTGCGCTCCATTCGACGGAGCCCGAGGCGATTCCCCGCCTCGGGGAGGGACTCGTGGAAGGCACCCACGTGGGGCGAAGCTTCCATGTAGCCCAGCAGGCGCACCAGGTCCCTCGCCGTGGTCCTGTTCATGCGGGAGAGGCCGGATCCGTCCTCGATGTGGAGCGACGCCTCGTCGGCTCCGACCTCCTCCACCAGGAAGCGATGCATCGCCCGCGCGCCACCGTCGAAGTCCGAGGTTTCTCCCGTCACCCGCCCCATGGCAAAGAGCAGGGTCTCCGCGAAGAGATTGTGACTCCGCCTGTTCACCGGGTGGATCAGTTCGGACACGGGCTCCGAGTGGTGAACGGCCACCGTGCGCAGGTTCCGGGACGGTGAGAAGGCAGGGGCGACGAGGAGGCGGTCCGTCACCCGGGGCGCACCTCGGGCGCCACGGCTGCCCGGGTCACCTTCCGCCGTCGCCTTCCCCTCGACGCTGATGCCCCCGGCCTCGATCGTCGCCCGGAGGACCGAGGCGGCATAGCTGGGCGGGTCGGCCACCGTGATGTTGCGCCAGACCTCCACCTGACGGGGGCGCATGGCCCCGGTCACCCGGATCGGACCGTCGGGATGATCCCGGAACACGGCCACCGACCCCCCGCCTGCCGCGACCCGGCTCTCGTTCCGGATGGGCACGCCTGCGCCTTCGGGGATCGTGTGCACCTGCGTGGGCAGCCCTGCCGCCCGGGCCGGTGCGACGCGGACCGTCACCATGTTCTCGTTGAAGGTGAGGGCCGAGACCGGTGCCGCGTACCAGTTGTCCAGGTCGGCGGGGTTCCAGGACGGACGCCGCGGATTTCCCGAATAGTAGCTCCCGTCGCCGATGACCTCGCCCCGGACCTGCCGGATTCCCGCGTCGCGGAGTGCCTGGAGAAAGACCTCGTAGGCGCCGACGGGTCTCGCGGGAGCCCGACCCCCCAGCGTGGGGTCCCCGGTTCCGTACAGCACGAGATTCCCCTCCAGCACGCCGTCCACCACCGGTCCGTCGGCCAGGAGATAGGTGGGAAACCGGAAGTCCGGTCCGAGGAGGTGGAGGGCCGCTGCCGACGTGAAGAGCTTCATGTTGGAGGCCGGCGCCATCGGGGCGTCGGCGTTCAGCGCGAAGATCGTGTCGCCCTGCTCCACCGAGACCACCACGACACTCCACTGCTCGGAGAGGCTGCCGGTCCCGATCAGGAGCTCCAGGTCCGATCGGAAGGCCGCCATGAGCTCGTCGGCCTCGCCCCCCGCGGTGACCGGGGAGGTGGCGAACGTTCCCGAGGCGCCCCGCATCCCCGCCGCATCCTGCGTGCCCACCCGATCCTGTCCCAGGACCCCACCCGACCCGGCGGGCGCCCGCACCTCGATTCCCGCACCCAGCGACCCCGACCCGAAGTCGGCCAGGGCCGCCGGGAGGAGGAGAAGGATCGATGCCGCGACTGCGGTGATCCAGGCGTGGGAGCGTTGGGGCATGGGCCGCGGGTCCTCGGGTCTGTGCGGGTCGGTGTGTCTCTGCGGCGGATTGCGGTGGGGGATGCGGACAACCTGACATTCCGAAGGCGGAATCGCTACCCCGGCCAGCTGCGGGGGCGTGGACGAAGCCCCTGGAGCGGGTCCTGGCCGGGGGACGGGAGGATGACCCCCGGATTCAGCAGCCCGTCGGGGTCGAACGCCTCCTTCAGGGCCCGGAAGGAGGCCACCGCCTCCCTGCCCCAGACGGTCTCGATGAACGGTGCCCGGAGCCGCCCGTCTCCGTGCTCGCCGGCCAGCGTGCCTCCCAGGTCGACCACGAGCTCGACCACCGCATCCAGGATCGCGCGAACACGATCCCGCCACGCGGCGTCGTCTGTGTCTACCAGCGGGTTCAGGTGAACGTTCCCGTCGCCGGCATGGCCGAAGACCACCGCGTCCATTCCCAGGCCCTCCTCGCGGAGGATCCGGTCCACCCCCTCGAGGTAGGCACCCAGGCGGGCCGGAGGCACCACCGAATCCTCGACGAACTGGGTGGAGTAGAGGCCCTTCCCGGCCATGGCCGCGATGAGGGGACTGGCCCGGTGGCGGAGTCCCCAGAGCCGGTTCGCGAGGACGGGATCCGTGGTGGCAAGCCCGGCACTGCCACCGATCTCGCGTCCGCGGTCACCGGCCCGGCCGAGGGCCTCGGCCACCTGCGACGTGTCCCACCCCTCGAACTCGAGAAGGAAGAGCGCCAGGGCTCCCCGGGAGAGCGAACCCAGCTCGGGGTCGCCGTCCAGGCCGGTCATGTCCAGGAGGCGCCGTCCCAGGAACTCGCAGGCGGTGGCCCCCAGTTCGTCGGCGGCCACGGCAAGGGCGCCGGCCTGGTCCGGGGTGTGGACCGGGAGGAGGCACACGCCGCGGTGAGGGGGACGGCGGGTCAGTCGGAGCGTGACATGAGAGACGACCAGGAGGGTGCCCTCGCTTCCCACGGCCAGCTGGGCCGGGTCACCGGTCCGGAGCCAGCGATCCAGGCCGTACCCCGAGCTGTTCTTCCGCACCTCGGGCCACCGGGAGGGGAGGGCGCCCGGCAGGACGGAAGACACGGCCCCGGGGAGGCCGGACCCGGGGTCCAGGCGGATCGGATCCCCGGAGACCGTGACCCCCTCGACCCCCTCGACCCACCGGGCCATGGCGCCGTACCGAAAGCTCCGGGCGCCCGCGGCGTTGTTGGCGGTCATCCCCCCGATGGTGGCCCACCGGGCCGAAGAGGGGAGGGGCGGAAACATGAACCCGGCGGCGGCGGCGAGCTGTTCCACCCGGGCGGCGGTGACTCCCGCACCGACACGGATCCGGGCCGTGTCTCCGTCGCCCCGCCGACCGCCGTCCCGATCGATCTCGAGGGCGCCCTCGTGGAGAAAGCCTTCGGTGGATGCGGGTGCGGGACCCGGAGCGGGGGCGGGGTTCCGCGTGGGTTCGGTCAGCGGCGAGGATGCGTCCACCGGCGCGTCGGTTCCGCCGGCACCGAGCGCCACGACGATCCCGGCGGCCAGGTTCCCGCCGGGCATGCCGGTGCCTCCGCCTCGCGGGACGAGGGGGACGCCCGCATCCGCGGCATGCCGGACGAGGCGGACCAGGTCAGCGAGGTCGGTGGGCTCGGCCCACGCGACAGGGGCCCCCTCGAAGGGTCCGGAGATGCGACCTGCCAGGCGCGTCGCATCCTCCCCCGTGCACCACGTCCCCCTGAAACCCGCCGGCGGCCGGAGGGGCGCAGGGGGGTGCGGACGGGGGGACGCATGGGGGGGCACACCCGGGGGCGGCGTGCGGGGGGACACGGGTCGAAGCGAATTCCGGGGCGGCGTCGGGTTCGTCAGGACCGGAGCCGCGTCAGGCCGAATGCGCCGCCGCCCCGGGTTCGCCGGTGGGGTCGGTGGCGGGGCCGGTGGCGCATTCGGTGGCGGGGTCGGTCCCCAGCGAGGCCTCGTGGCACTCCTCGCAGAACCCGGTGAACTCCAGCCGATACCCGGTGACCTGGAACCCTTCGGACCCGGGGTTCAGTTCCCGGATTTCGTCAGCGGGGAGGCGGCCGGCCACGTCGAAGATGCGGGAGCAGGCGAGGCAGCGGGCATGGTGATGCGGGTCGGTCCGACCGTCGTAGCGGGCGGATCCGTCGCCGTACGTCAGCTTGATCGCAAGGCCACACCCCACCAGCGTCTCGAGGCTCTTGTAGACCGTGGCCAGCGAGATGACGGGCACCTCGGAGCGCACCGCCACGAAGACCTCGTCGGCGGTGGGGTGGGAATCGGTGGCGAGCAGGTACCGAAAAACCGCGGCGCGCTGGCCAGTGAACCGCTGACCGTTGGCGTCGAGGGCCTCTCGAAGGATCTGCTCGGACCGGATGTGGTGATGCCGGGCCATGGAACTCCCGAACGCTACGGGGGGAGAAGATGGCGATCGTCAGGTAAAATCTAAGGGAAACCGAAGTTTCGTGTCAACGCGGGAGGGCTGGATCAGGCGCCCCCCGGCACCCTGGGAGGAACGCGGCATCCCGCCCTCTTCCCGCCCTCTTCCCGTCCCCCTGACCACCCTCCCGACCACCAGCCGAACCGGCTGAGGATGCCATGCCCGACCAGCCCCGCGACAAGGATCCCATGCTGACCCTCGAGCCCTTTCTGGACGCCGTCCGTGACGGGATCCAGGGGGCAGGATGGGGGCTTTCCGGGCTTCAGAAGACCACGAGCCACGAGTTCGAGGGCCGCTGGGCCGGCGAGTCGACGCGGAGCGCCTACCTCTTCTTCCATCGGGCGGATCTTCCGGACTCCATCTCGGTGGAGGGATTCCTCGACGAGACGACCCGCGGCCTCCAGGGAAACCTGACGCTGGTGGTGGAGGGCCCCCGGTTCGGGGACCTGGGGCACGTCTCGGTCGTGCTGGAACGGGTTGCGGCAGCCGCGGCCGAGACCTTCCCCTCCGAGTGCACGGTCCCCCTCAGTCTCCGGCTTCGTCTGCCCCAGGCTTCAACCGAGGCGGCGGACGCGGAGGTCCAGCTGCGCGTGAGGCTGCATCTGCCCGGGAATGCGGCGCACCGGGGTGGCGAGGCCGTCCGCAGCTATGTGCAGTCCGCCGTGGTCGCCTTCGAACAGCTGCTCGAGCGGCCCGAGGTTGCGGAACTGCTTCCACCCGTCATGGACTGAGACGACGCATCCCGGGCAGGGCCCGGAAAGCGTTCGCAGTGCATCGGGAAGTGCCGGCGGGCCGGGGTAACGGAACCTGCACCGAAGGCCCCCTTTCTCCCGTCGCGTCGCCTCTCCGGGGACGCCGACGTCCGGAGGGGTCGCATCCACGCTCTGCGCCGGAACCGTCCGGCTCCGCACGGCACGCTTCCGCCTTCCGGCACCCATGGCACGTGTTTCGGTGCCACCGTCTCCCGAAGACCCCCTGACCGTGGAGTTCGGGGGGCAGTCGGTTCCGGAGCCATGCTGGCACCGCCCGGAAAGCCTTGCCCGTCCCCCCCGCGCTCCCTACTCTGCCCCGGGTCCGGCGGCGGCAGTCCGCGCCGGGCATCCAGACCTTCCGGATCCCCCGTCCAGCGAGTTCTCCATGACCGATTCCTCCGCGCCCCGCCCCTCCGGTTCCGAATCCACCTCCGGGGGCGGTCCCGGGCAGGGTCCAGGGCAGGATCCAGGGCAGGGTCCAGGGCGGACCGCACCGGAAGAGGACCTGGATGACCTCCTCCGGGAGGACCGTCGGTTCGCTCCCCCGGAGGGCTTTTCCGAGACCGCCCATGTCTCCGACCCCGGGATCCACGAGGCGGCGGCGGTGGACCTCGAGGGGTGGTGGGCGAAATGGGCGTCGGAACTGGACTGGTTCGAACCCTGGAGCAGGGTGCTCGACTGGGAACCCCCTCATGCGAAATGGTTCGTCGGGGGCACGCTGAACGTGGCCTACAACTGCCTCGACCGGCACCTGGGGGGCGCGAAGGCGAACCAGGCCGCGCTGATCTGGGAGGGGGAACCCGGCGACACTCGGGTCCTCACCTACAGGGAGCTGCACCGGGAGGTGTCGAAGTTCGCCAGCGCCCTGAAGGATCTGGGCGTGGGGAAGGGGGACCGGGTAGCGATCTACCTTCCCATGATCCCGGAGGCCGCCATTGCCATGCTGGCCTGTGCGCGGATCGGGGCGATTCACTCGGTGGTCTTCGGCGGGTTCAGCCCGGAGTCGCTGGCCGACCGGATCAACGATGCCGAGGCGAAGGTGCTGATCACGGCCGACGGCGGCTACCGGCGGGGGAACGTGGTGCCCCTCAAGCGAAACGCCGACCTGGCGGTGGAGCGCACGCCCTCCATCGAGCACGTGGTCGTGGTCGCCCGGGGGTGGAACATCAGCCGGACCACGCAGATGGTCATGAAGCCGGGTCGCGACCTCTGGTATCATGACCTGGTCCGGGAAGGCTCCCCCCGGTGCCCTGCCGAGCCCATGGACTCCGAAGACGTCCTCTACATCCTCTACACGTCGGGAACCACGGGAAAGCCCAAGGGGGTGGTCCACAGCACGGGCGGGTACCTCACCCAGGTCCATGCCACCACGAAGTGGGTCTTCGACCTGAAGGACTCGGACGTCTACTGGTGCACCGCCGACGTGGGCTGGGTGACGGGGCACTCGTACATCGTCTACGGTCCGCTGGCCTGCGGGGCGACCATCCTCATGTACGAGGGCGCCCCGGATTTTCCCGACCGGGGGCGGTTCTGGGAGCTGTGCGAGAAATGGGGCGTGACCGTGTTCTACACGGCGCCGACGGCGATCCGGGCCTTCATGAAGTGGGGCGAGGAATGGCCGGCGAAGCACGACCTGTCGTCGCTGCGCCTCCTGGGTTCGGTGGGTGAGCCCATCAACCCCGAGGCCTGGGTGTGGTACCACCGGCACATCGGTGGGGAGGCGTGCCCCGTGGTGGACACCTGGTGGCAGACCGAGACGGGGGCGATCATGATCACGCCCCTTCCCGGGGTCACGGAGACGATCCCCGGGAGCGCGACCACCCCCTTTCCCGGGATCTCCGCGACGATCCTGAACGAGGCCGGAAACGAGGTGAACGCCGGCTACCTGGCCATCACCCGCCCCTGGCCCTCCATGATCCGGACGATCTGGGGTGACGACCAGCGCTTCCGCGACACCTACTGGTCCAAGTGGCCGGGGATCTACTTTCCCGGAGACGGGGCGAAGCGCGGAGAGGACGGATTCTTCTGGGTGCTGGGCCGGGTGGACGACGTGCTCAACGTCGCAGGGCACCGCATCGGGACCATGGAGGTGGAGAGCGCGCTGGTGGACCACCCCGCCGTCGCCGAGGCTGCCGTGGTGGGAAAGAGCCACGAACTCAAGGGTCAGGCCATCGCCGCCTTCGTGACCCTCCGCGAGGGAAGGGTGCCGTCGGAGGAGCTGGAGGTTGCGCTTCGTCAGCATGTGGCCGAAAAGATCGGCGCCATCGCGCGGCCGGAAGCCATTCTCTTCACCGCCGATCTGCCGAAGACCCGCTCCGGAAAGATCATGCGGCGCCTCCTCCGCGACATCGCCGAGGGGAAGGCCCTGGGCGACACCACGACGCTGGCGGACCCCGAGGTGGTCGCCCGCCTCAAGGAGCGCTACGAGGAGTCGGGCGACGGCTGACGGCTGACGGC
>REBP01000124.1 GCA_007692665.1 Gemmatimonadales bacterium
ACTCGCCGCTTCCCTGGCCCTGGACGCCTCACCAGGTAGAAACGGCATGGCACCTACCCGTGGTTTCGGGTTATCTTCGGGCGCCATGCCCACCCTGCCCTCCCCCTACGTCGAACTTCACGCCCACTCGGGCTATTCCTTCCTGGATGGCGCCTCCCACCCCGAGGAGCTGGTGCAGCGCGCCGTGGAACTCGGCTACCCTGCCCTGGCCCTCACCGACCACGACGGGCTGTACGGGAGCATGGAGTTCGCCCGGGCCGCGAAGGAGGCCGGGATCCACGCCGTCACCGGGGTGGAACTCACCGTGCACGGGTGCGGCCTGCCGGGGGAACCCCCGGGCGAAGCCAGCGGCGAGGCTGGCGCCGAGGCCAGCGGCGCGGGCTCCCGAAGGCTCCCTCCCGGCCTCCCCCCCGGCCCCGGTCCCGCCGCCTCCACCCGCCCCGACGAACCCCCCGGGCGTTTCCACCTCACCCTTCTGGCCGAGACCCCGGCGGGGTACGCGAACCTCTGCCGACTGGTCACCGACGCCCACCGCCTCCCCCCGGGTCACGGCCACGACTCCCCGCACCGGGGGAACCCCGGCCTCCCCCTGGACCTCCTCCTGGGCTCGGAAGACGGCCGCCTTCCCCCCCGCACCGAGGGGCTGATCCTCCTCACCGGGTGCCGCCGGAGCCCGCTGCTCCATGCCCTGGCCGACGCCGCCGCCACCGGTGAGGCCTTCGCCCGGCGCCTCCTCGCCGCCTTCGGACCCGATCACCTCTTCGTCGAACTCCAGGACAACCGCATCCGGGGCGACGCCCCCCGGAACCGCGCCCTGGGGCGCCTCGCCGACCGCCTCCGCATCCCGGTGGTGGCCACCGGAAACGTCCACTACCACCACCCGCGCCTGGCCCACCTCCAGGACGTCCTCGTGGCCATTCGTCACCGCGCCACGCTGGATGCCTCCCACCGGGTCCGCCGCCCCAACGGGTGCTTCCACCTGGCGCCCCCCGCCGAAATGGCCGCCCGCTTCGCATCCCGGGAAGACGCAGTGTCCAGCACGCTCCGCATCGCCGAGCGCTGCCGTGCCTTCGACCTCACCGCCGACCTGGGCTACACCTTTCCGGACTTCGAGGGGAGCGAACGGGGGAGCGCCATGCAGGTCCTGTCGGAGATCACCTGGGCCGCCCTCGAAGCCCGCTACCCGGTGGACGGCCCCGGTGTCGACGGGCCCGGCGAGTCCCACGCTCGAGCCCGCGCCCGCCGCACCGAGGCCGAGCGCCGCCTCCGGGAGGAACTCCGGCTCGTGGACCGCCACGGCCTGGGGGGGTTCTTCCTCGTCTACCGCGACATCATGGAGCTGGCCCGGCAGGTGGCGGTGCGGGTGCGGGGGGGTGCGCCCCGGGCGCTGGCCGGCCTCCCCCCCGGCCGGGGGCGGGGCTCGTCGGTGTCGTCCATCATCTGTCACCTCATCGGCCTCTCCCACGTGGACCCGGTGGAGGCGAACCTCTTCCTGGGCCGCTTCCTGAACGATGCCATGGGGTCGGTCCCCGACATCGACCTGGACTTCCCCCGCGAGATCCGGGAGGCCCTCATCCTCGAGGTCTACGAGAAGTACGGCCACGACCACACGGGGCTCGTGGCCATCTTTCCCACCTACCGCCTCCGCTCGGCGGTGCGCGAGGTGGGGCGCGCCATGGAGCTTCCCGCCGGCGACCTGGAAAAGCTCTCGAAGCTCGCCGAGCACCGCTCCGCCACCGGCCTCCGCGAGGACCTCGCAAAGCTCCCCGAGTTCGCGGCCAAGGTCGAGACCCGCCCCTGGCAGCTCTTCCTGGAGCGGGTGGAGGACATCGCCGGCCTCCCCCGCAACATCTCGCAGCACGTGGGGGGGATGATCATCTCGAGCCGCCCCCTGGTGGAGATCGTCCCCATCGAGCCCGCCGCCATGGAGGGCCGCTTCCTCTGCCAGTGGGACAAGGACTCCTGCGACGACGCCCGCTTCATCAAGATCGACTTCCTGGCGCTGGGCATGCTCTCGCTGGTGGAGGAGGCCGTGGACCTCATCGCCGCGCGCCACGGCCAGGTGCCGGACCTCTCCCGCATCGACCTGGAGGATGCGGAGGTCTACGACCGGATCTGCGAGGGCGACACCATCGGCATGTTCCAGGTGGAGAGCCGCGCCCAGATCCAGATGATCCGCCGCACCCGGCCGCGCACGCTCAAGGAACTCGCCGTGCAGGTGGCCATCGTCCGGCCCGGCCCCATCGTGGGCGGGGCCGTGAACCCCTACGTGCGGCGCCGCGAGGCCCTCCGCGCCGACCCGGACTACCGCATCCCCTACGACCACCCCCTGCTGGAGGAGGCGCTGGAAGAGACGCTGGGCGTGATCCTCTACCAGGACCAGGTCCTCCAGGTCTGCCGCGACCTGGCGGGCTTCACCGACGGACAGGCCGAGAGCCTCCGCCGCGCCATGTCCCGGAAGCGCTCCGGCGACGCCATGCGCTCGCACTGGGAGGCCTTCCTGGCCGGCGCCACCGCCCGGGGCGTCTCCGCGGAGACGTCGGCCGAGGTCTTCCGGCAGGTGGTGGGCTTCTCCCAGTTCGGCTTCCCGAAGTCCCATGCCGCCGCCTTCGGGCTCCTGGCGTACCAGTCGGCATGGCTTCGCCACTACTTCCCCGTCGAGTACACGGTGGCCCTCTTCAACAACCAGCCCATGGGGTTCTACTCGCTGGACGTGCTGGGCCGCGACGCCCGGCGCCACGGCGTCGAGATCCTCCCGCCAGACCTGAACCGGAGCGGGGTGGAGTGCACGGTGGATGCGGAGGGTGCAGGCCTGCGGCCCGCCCTCCGGGTCGGCCTCGGGTTCGTGCGGGGCTGGGGCGAGGCCATCGCCACCCGGGTGGTCCAGGAGCGCGAGCGAGGCGGCCCCTACCGGAGCCTCGTGGACTTCCTCCGGCGAACCCCGGCGGCGCTCCGGCGCCCGGCCATCGAGAACCTGGTCTGGGTGGGGGGGCTGGACGGGCTGGGGCTCACCCGGCGGGAACTCCTCTGGCAGGCCGGGCTCTGGCTGGGCCCCGATGCCGAACGAACCCGGGCCGAGGGGCGCGCCGACGACCCCCAGTTCGCCCTCAGCCTTCCCGACCCCGACGCGGATCACCCCTTCGCGGCCCTGGGTGACCGGGACCGGATCGTGGCGGACTACCGCATGCTCCGCTTCTCCACCGGGGAGCATCCGCTGGCGCTGGTCCGGAGTCGCCTCCCCCCGGACGTTGTCACGGGCTCGGACCTTCCCGGGCTCCCGGACCGCCGGAACGTGGCGGTGGCCGGCGTGGTGGTGGCCCGACAGAAGCCGGGTACAGCAAAAGGCTATCTGTTTGTTCTTATTGAAGATGAGTTCGCCCACATCAACGTGATTGTAAAGCCGCGGGTCTACGAGAACTACCGGGCGGTCTGGCGCATGGAGCCCTTTCTCCTGGTGCGGGGCCGCCTCCAGAAGGACGGGGCCAGCCTGAACGTCATCGCCACGTCGGTGGAGGAACTCCGGGTCCCGAACGCCTCCCATCCTCCCCTTCCCGAAACGCAGGAGTACTGGCCTGACCCGAAGCCCCCCCGCGACGATCCCTTCGCCTATCTTGCCGCCCTGCGACAGGCCCCGCCGGACACGAAGAACTGGGGGTAGAGCCGGATCCAGGATCCTTGCGGAACCGTCGGCCCTCCCTGTATTCTGACCGCCTCATGGACCCCCGGAGAGATTGAAGATGCTCGACTGGAGCCCCGCAACCCCCCGTGGTGGTTCTGCTGTGCCTGGGGATCGTGGCACTGATCGTGGCACTCGGCGGACATGCTGGTCACGAGGGCCCGCGAACGCTGACAGGAGGGGGGCACCGTGAGGCGAGTGTCGCCCCTGCTCCGCCTCCTGCACTGGACCTCCCTCGACGCCGTGGTCGTACTCGTCGCCTACCAGTGGGCACTGGGGCGATGGGTGGGTTCGGACCTTCCCGCGGCGGCCCATTTCTTCCTTGCCTCGGGCATCTGGCTGGCGTACACGGCGGACCGGCTCCTGGATCTCGCGGGAGCCCCGGAACTCGTGCATGCGAGCCCCAGGCACGCCTTCCTGGCACGTCATCGCGTGGCGATGACGCGGGTCTGGCTGGCGGTCGCCTCGGGGACCTCTGTTCTCGCTCCGTTTCTCCTCCCCTCACGGCATCTCGCCGCGGGGGCCGTGTTCGTGGTGCTGGCCACGCTGTATGTCGCCTTCGCATCCGGAGCGGTGGGGCGCAGGGTGCAGGAGCGGTCGGCGCCGAAGAGCATCGCCGCGGTGAGCCTGCTCACCCTTGCGGGCGCCTGGTGGTTTCTGGGGGCCCCGGGAGAGTTCGAGACCGTCGGGGGCTGGGTCATGGTCGTGTTCGCGGGGGCGGCATGGTGGAATCTGCGGGTGCTCGGCCGAACCCCCCGCGCCGGCAGCGTCGTCCGGACCCTGAGCGGGGCCCCGGGGCCGAAGACCGCGGGCGGACGCCGGGACCGCATCGCCCTCGTCGCCGACGGGACCGTGCTCGCCGTCATGCTTGTCGTGGGCGCGCTGGCTCCGTGATGGGCGGCGCGCTGCGGGATCGGGAGGCGGCGGGGTCCGTCCATCGGGGTTGGGACCGATGGGCGCCCGTCTACCGCCACCTCGAGCGACTTGCGCTGGGCCTCGAACTGGAGCGATGTCGCGCCATGGCTGCCGAGGCACTTTCCGAGGATCTTCGGGTCGGGGGCAGAGGGTCTCCCGGTGCCGAGGCCACTGGCGAGCCCCCCTTCCACTGCCTTGTCCTGGGAGACGGCGATGGTCGCGGACTCGAGAGAATCGTCCGGCGTCACCCCGGCATCCGGTGCACCTCGGTGGACGTGAGCCAGGCCATGATCTCCCGAGCGAGGCTGAGGCTTGGCGAAGCCCCCGGCGTTCGGTGGGTACACGGCGACATTCGCGACGTCGGGGAGGATGGGCGGTTCGACGCCGTCATGACGCAGTTCTTCCTGGACTGTTTCACCACCCGGGAACTCGCCGAGTGGTGGGGGACCGTGGCCGGACAGGTCGCCCCGGGTGGGAGCTGGATCGTGGCGGACTTCACGCCCCCATCCTCCCTTCGCGGATGGCGGGGACTCCGGCAGCGGGTCCTCGTCGGCGCCCTCTACAGGGCCTTCGGCTGGACAACTCCCATGGAAGCACGGGCGCTCCCGGATATCGAAGGCATCTTCCGCTCGGCGGGGTGGAGGCTCGAATTCGCCCGGGATTCACCCTCCCGGATCACCGGGGTGCGGTGCTGGAGGGCGCCGTGACGGGGATCCCTCCCGGAGCACCTGCCGGAACCTGGCGGGTACAACGCGCTCCCGGCGGGGAGGATGCGGTCATGGCCACCGCCCCCGTCCACCTTCGGCGACCATATCCCCGTCCACATCCCCGTCCACATCCCCGTCCACATCCCGTCCACATCCCCGGAGCCAGAGCGCACCCGTGTCCAACCCGCCCATGCCCGACGATCTCCAGGCCCTCGTGTCTCTCGTGACCCGCCTCGCCAGGGAGGAGATCCGTCCTCACGACACGGGGGTGGCCTCGGAGCGGAAGGGCGACGGGAGCCTCCTGACCGCAGTGGATGAGGCGATGCAGCGCCGACTCGTGGAGGAGCTGGCCCGCGACTGGCCGGGCGTCCCCACGCTGGGAGAGGAATCCTCCGGCACGGCCCAGGGAGAGGTCCTCGAGGGCTGCGTCGCCCACGGCACCCCCTTCTGGTGCATCGACCCCCTCGACGGCACGTCGAATTTCGTCATGGGATTTCCTGCCTACGCCGTGTCGGTGGCGCTGGTGGACCGGGACGGCCCCCTTCTGGGCGTCGTGCATGACCCCACGCGACGCGAGACCTTTGCCGCCTCCCGGGGGCATGGAGCCTGGCTCGACGGGAGACCGCTGCCGATCCGCGATGTCTCGAGCACGGACCTCGGTGCGGTGCTGGCCCTCGTGGATCTGAAGCGGCTTCCTCCCTCCCTTGGCGTCCGCGTTGCCGCCGAGCATCCGTTCAGGTCCCAGCGGAACCTGGGATCCGCCGCGCTGGAATGGTGCTGGGTAGCCGCCGGCCGCTGCCCCGTCTATGTCCATGGGAGCCAGAAGCCGTGGGACTACGCCGCCGGCATGCTCATCCTTGCCGAAGCCGGGGGCATCTTTCGCCTCGAAACCGACCTGGAAAGCGGTGCGCAGTCCGAGCCGAAAGGAAGCCCGGACGGAGATTCCTCGGGACCGGGTGTCCCCGGCCTCACGCTCGAGCCCCGCGCCGTTGTCGCCGCCTCCACTCCGGAGCTTTTCGCGGCGTGGAGGCGGTGGATCTTCCGGGGGGGCGAGCCCGACGCGCGCTCCTGAACCCCCGGGAGCCTCGCCCGATCCGCGCTGAGGGCTACTTTTCCTCCCGGTAGAGGACGTGTCGCCGGACGACGGGGTCGAACCGCCGAAGTTCGAGACGGGCCGGCGTGTTCCGCTTGTTCTTCACCGTGCTGAATCGGTGAGAGCTCTCGGTGCTGTGCATCTTGATCGTGACGCGACTTCCACCCCCCGCCATGATCAGCCCTCCACCGTTTCGGCCTGCCACGCCGGGAAGGGGTCGGTCAGCGTGGTCCAGACCCCCGGACCTTCCGCCAGTTCGACGTCGCTGAGGAGGGCGGCCTCGAGAAGTTCCGTCAGGTACACCTCGTCCAGGGCCTGGCCGATGAAGACCAGTTCCTGGCGCCGGTCGCCCCAGGGCTCGGCCCAGACGTGGTCCAGCGCCTCGCCAAACGCCTCCCGGGCTTCGCTCAGGTCCTCTTCGGTCGAATCGGCCCACCATGTTCCGCCGGGTCCGTGCTCGCGCATGAGTCCGGCCTGCGAGAGCGCGCCGACCCACGTCATCCGCGAGGCCAGCCAGAAGAACCCCTTCGCGCGGATGACGCCGGGCCAGCTTCCGGTCACGAACTCGTGGAACCTTTCCGGGTGGAAGGGGCGCCGGGCACGGAAGACGAAGGAGGAGATGCCGTACTCCTCGGTCTCGGGCACGTGGTTCCCCTCGAGCTCCTGCATCCATCCGGGCGCGGCCTGGGCGCGGTCGAAGTCGAAGCGGCCCGTGTCGAGAATGGAGGCCAGCGGCACCCTTCCCCGCTCCGCGACCACGATGTCGGCGTCGCGATTCAGCGAGCGCAGGAGTGCCTGGAGGTTTGCCACCTCCTCGGGGGTCACCAGGTCCGCCTTGTTGATGACCAGCACATCCGCGAATTCCACCTGGTCCACGAGGAGGTCGGCCAGCGTCCGCTCGTCTCCCTCCCCGGCCACCTGTCCGCGGTCCTCGAGGAGATCCACGGAGGCGAAATCGCCGAGGAAGGCCTGGGCGTCGATGACCGACACCATGGTGTCGAGCCGCGCGAACTCCGAGAGGGCGTGTCCGTCCTCGTCTTCGAAGACGAAGGTCGTGGCCACGGGGAGCGGCTCGGAAATGCCGCTGGACTCGATGAGGAGGTAGTCGAACCGACCCTCGAGGGCGAGGCGTCGCACCTCGAGAAGGAGATCGTCCCGCAGCGTGCAGCAGATGCAGCCGTTCGTCATCTCGACGAGCTGTTCATCCGTCCTCGAGAGGGCGGCACCACCCTCTCGAACCAGGGATGCATCGATGTTCACTTCCGACATGTCGTTGACGATGACGGCGACGCGCATCCCCTCGCGGTTCGAGAGAACGTGATTCAGGAGCGTGGTCTTTCCGGCTCCCAGGAAGCCGGAGAGGACGGTTACGGGCAGTCGGTTCATGCGGGGCTCGCGGCACGGCGTCAGCAGGAGCGAAGCAACCGTCGGCCCTGGGGCGGGACGGATGATCCGGTGGACCTGCAATGATAATGCGTTCGCATTACCTCCGTGTCAACGCATTCGCCGGCTTTCCCCCGCCACCGGGTTCCCCACGACCACCCGTCCCCCCGCCACCACCACGTCCACGGCGTTCTCTCCCACCGTGTGTGCCAGCTCCCTCTCGTCCCGATGCCCGAAAAGCACCAGGTCGGCACGTGCGCCGGCTCCCACCCATCCCCGGTCGGGAAGGCCCAGCAGCACGGCCGCGTTCCACGTGACCGCCGCAATGGCCTCCCCCACGGTGAGACCATTCTCCCGTGTCGCCAGGGCCAGCGCCAGCGGGATGGATGGACTGGGCGCCGACCCGGGGTTCCAGTTCGTGGCCACCACAACGGCGCCCCCCGCATCCAGGAGGGCGCGTCCGTCGGCGTAGCGGCCGTCCAGGTGAAACCCCGACACGGGAAGGAGCACGCCTGCGGTGTCCGAGTCACCGAGCGCACGGAGCGTTTCGGCCCCCGAGGCTTCGAGGTGGTCTGCGGAGCGGGCTCCCATCCGGATGGCCTCCTCCACCATGCCCAGATCCCGGAACTGGTCCGCGTGGACGCGCACCGGATGACCGGCCGCGCGGGCGGCGGAGAAGAGGCGCACGCAGGCGCCGACGGACCACGCCCCCTCCTCGCAGTAGGCGTCGATGGCCGCGCGGGGGAACTCGGCCGTCACGCGAGGGAGGACCTCGGAGATCACGTGGTCGACCCAGGCGTCGGGGCCACCGGGCCAGGCCGGGTCGATGGCATGCCCGAGGAGCCCGGTGGGAACGACCTCCCCTGCCCACGCATCGCCGGCCCGCCCGATGGCGCGAAGCATCCGAAGCTCGGCATCCCCCGTCAGCCCGTAGCCGCTCTTGACCTCCATGGTGGTCGTGCCGTGCACCAGGGCGCGCCCGAGGCGGGACAGGAGCGCATCGGCGAGCGCCTCCTCCGAACTGGCACGAACGGCCTCGACGGTGGAAAGTATGCCTCCCCCCGCCGCGAGGATCTCCTGGTAGGTCGCGCCTGCCAGCCGGGCTTCCCATTCGCCCATGCGCTCCCCGGCCCAGCAGGCGTGGGTGTGGGCATCGACGAATCCCGGAAGGAGCACCCGCCCTCCGGCCTCGAGCACCCTCTCGTCGATTCCGTCCGACGGGGGTCCCAGCCTCGGCCCCACGGCCTCGATCCGCCGCCCCCGGATCCGGACATCGGCCGGGTCCATGACGCGAAGTTCCCCCTGTCGGTTACCGCGCAGGTATCCGGCCATGGGACTCGCCGGGGCGGCAAGGCCGGGATCCCGCCCGCCGAATCCCGGGGGCACCGGCGTGACGACCCTGGCCTCCCGGATCAGGAGTGCACCCCCGGGGGATGAGGGGCCGGGGGGCATGCCCGCGCCGAGCTCGCTCACGCCGTGGTCGGGCGCTGGGCCACGCCCTGGAGGAAGGCGAGGAAGAGGCGAGCCGCGAGCCGGGCGGTCCGTCCTTCCGGGTCGTAGCGCGGGGCAAGCTCCATGATGTCGAAGAGCCGGACGTTCGGGTTTCGTCCGGCGGCCCGGGCCCAGTTCTCCGCCCGGGCGGGCGACCACCCGCTGGGATTCATGGCACTCACGCCGGGGGCGTAGGCCTGGTCGAGGACATCCAGGTCGAGGCTCACGAAGATGTCGCCGTCAGGCCACTCTCCGTCGAATCCGAAGCCGCCCACCGTTCCGCCGTGCCCCTCGAACCAGGCCTGGTGCTGGGCGGTGTTGGAGAACGGATCCAGCCCGAAGACGTGGAGTCGCTCGAGGCGGCACTCCTCCAGGATGCGCCGGAACGCCATGCCCGAACCCTGCTCTTCCCGGACATCGAGATGCGCATCGAAGTAGATCCCGTACAGGGGACGCCGCGTGATCTCGGCGAGCCCGCGGACCATGGCGTAGGTCAGGTCGTGCCCTCCCCCGATGCCCACCGGGAGGAGGTCGAGTTCGAGGAGCGCCCGGCACACCCGGGTCACCCCGTCGTGGGTCTCGGCCATCGTGAGCCCCGCGGCCACGTCGCCGGCGTCGAAGACCCTCGGCAGCGGCCCCGCGCTCGGAAGGCCGGTCCCGTACCGCGCCAGCGCGGCTCGAAAGGCGTAGGGCCCCTCCGCCGCCCCGACACGCCCCCCGTTCATGCGCACCCCGAGGTCATCCGGGAGCCCGAGCAGTGCGACCCTGCAGCCTGCGGGGTCGCTGCGGGCAATGGAGGCGGCCATGCGATCACTGCGCATGCCGTCGGGCCAGATTCCCGCCGTGGTGATACGGCTCATTCGGGGCTCCCGTTCGGGTGTGCCTGGGCGTCGGCTGCGTCGGCTGCGTCGGTGGCGGGGCTCGGGACGTCCGGGGGCATGGGAATTCGAACGCCCCGGCGGGAGGCGCACGCGACGGCCTCGGGATACCCGGCATCCACGTGGCGCAGCACCCCGGTGAGCGGGTCGTTTCGGAGCACGCGGTCCAGCCTGTGGGCGGCTTCGGGGGTGCCATCTGCCAGGATGACCTGGCCGGCATGCTGCGAGTACCCGATCCCCACGCCGCCCCCGTGGTGAAAGCTGACCCAGGTCGCCCCGGAGGCGGTGTTGACCAGGGCGTTCAGGAGGGGCCAGTCGCTGACGGCATCCGAGCCGTCGGCCATCCCCTCGGTTTCGCGGTTCGGGGATGCGACGGAGCCGGCGTCCAGGTGGTCCCTCCCGATGACGATGGGGGCACCGACCCGGCCGTCGGCGACCATGTCGTTGAACCGGCGCCCCGCCAGGTCCCGCTCCCCGTAGCCCAGCCAGCAGATCCTCGCCGGGAGTCCCTGGAAGCCGAAGCGCGGCCTGCACGCGGCCAGGTCGCCGCGAAGGAGTGCCTCGGGATCTGCGTGACAGGAGAGGATCCAGCGCCGGAGGTTCGCATCGTCGGGAAAGAGTTCAAGGAGTGCCCGGTCGGTGGCGTAGATGTCGGTGGCCTCGCCCGAGAGGGCGACCCAGCGGAACGGGCCCCGGCCCCGACAGAACTGGGGACGGATGAAGGCGGGCACGAACCCCGGAAACGCGAAGGCGTCGGCGTACCCGCGTTCGAAGGCGCGCTGCCGGAGGTTGTTCCCGTAGTCGAAGGTCACCGCACCCCGCTCCTGGAGCGTCACCATGGCGCGAACGTGTCGCACCATGGAAGCGGTGCTGCGTTCGACGTAGCCGCGCGGGTCCCGGACGCGCTCCCCGATGGCCTCGGTGAGCGACCATTCCACGGGAACGTAGCCCTCGAGAGGGTCGTGGGCGCTCGTCTGGTCGGTGAGGACGTCCGGCGTGATGCCTCGCTCCACCAGGCGCTCCAGGAGGGAAACCGCGTTTGCCTCCACGCCGAGACTCCGTGCTTCCCCCGCCGCGGCCCCTTCCAGTGCGCGGTCGACGGCGGCATCGATGCCCCCATCGACGAATTCATCGAGATACCGGTCCCGCACCCGACGCTGCAGGCGGCTTGCATCCACGTCGGCAACGAGGCACACCCCGCCGTTCATCGTCACCGAGAGCGGCTGCGCCCCCCCCATTCCTCCGCATCCCGCGGTGACGGCCAGGCGTCCCTCGAGGGTCCCGCCGAAATGCTGCCGGGCGCACTCGGCAAAGGTCTCGAAGGTCCCCTGCAGGATGCCCTGGGTCCCGATGTAGATCCAGGAGCCCGCGGTCATCTGGCCGTACATGATGAGCCCCCGGGCCTCGAGGTCATCGAACACGTCCTGCGTGGCCCAGTGCGGCACCAGGTTCGAGTTGGCGATGAGGACGCGGGGGGCATCGGGGTGCGTGCGCGCCACCCCGACCGGCTTTCCGGACTGGACGAGCAGCGTCTCGTCGGGAGCCAGCGCCCGGAGTTCCCGGACGATGGCGTCGAAGGCTTCCCAGGAGCGAGCCGCCTTCCCCCGCCCCCCGTAGACCACGAGGGACTCCGGATGCTCTGCCACCTCGGCATCCAGATTGTTCATCAGCATGCGGAGCGCCGCCTCGGCACCCCAGCTTCGGCAGGTGAGCGAGGTGCCCCGGGGTGCACGGACGCGGCGGTCCGACGCCGGCGAGGCGGCGTCCCGGGTCATGGGCCCGGGTCCGGGGGGCTGTCCAGGTGGATCCGGACCAGGAACGGCCCTGCGGAGAGCCCGTGCGCGCTTCCGTCGGGTCCGGCGCCGGTGCCGGCGGGAAAGGCGAGCCCCCGGAACGAATCTCCCTTCCGCAGCGTCACGGAACCGGCCTCCACCGCATGTTCACCCGAGGGTTCAAGGCCGCGTGCCATGGCTTCCACCGCGTGGAGAAAGACCCACCGGTCGAAGAGGTCCGCCGGCCCTGCGTCGGGGTCCGCTTCGGCGGGAGCGGCTGCGCCCGGTGCGGGTGCGGTGACCTCGGTCGGGCGCCTCTCCGACGCCGCGATGGAGGTCTTGGCCGCTGCGGGCCGCACGACCCAGTCATCCAGCGACATCCGGTCCCCGGGCCCGAGGAGTTCGACCCGGATCGGCCCGTACGCGCGAGCACCCGGGGGCGCCGCCTCTCCGGCGGCCGAGCGGCCATCCACCATGACGACGCCCGACGCCCCGACGACCTCGAGTTCCCGGCCGCGGACGAGGAGCGCCGTGTCCTCGTCGATCCCGGCGCCCATGCGGATCCCCTCCGGCTCCAGCACCGCGATGAGCAGGCGACCGATCCGGCCCCGTGCCAGGAAGTGCTGGTCCACGAGCAGGTCCGGGACGAATCCCATCCCTGGAGCAAGCCGGACCCCCCCCTCGTCGGTGGCGTTCCTGAACGCCCCGGCGCTGGTCCCCCCGGCGATCATCGGGTCCGACATCATGGCCGCACCGGCGCTGCTCCCGGAGATCACGGCGCCCTCATGCCACCGCGCGAGGATGGCCTCCCCGGCCGGCGTGCTCTCGCCGTCCGGGCGAAAGAGGTTGAGGATCCGGGACTGGCTTCCCCCGGTGAAGAAATACCCGGCGCAGCCGGAGAGGGCGGCCACGACCTCCGGGTCCCGCGCCGCAGCCGTCTCCTCCTCCGGCAGCGGGTGAGCCCGTGCCGTCCCTTCGCCCCCCCAGCGGTCGAACCGGGCCACCGCCGACGCGGCCGAGCCCTCGGGGTCGGCACCTGCCGTGGCGACAATGCAGAGGGGACCGTCTCCCTCCCGTTCGTCCAGGATGGCGCGGTAGACGGCCTCGTTGTCGGCAGACAGCCCGCCACCGATGACCACCAGCGCCCCCGGGTCCGAGGGTGGCATTGCCTGGCCATGGAGACTCGCGCCCGACGCGAGCAGGGCCGTGGCCGCAGCGCCGAGGAGGGTGGCACGCATGGATCGGGGTCGTGGACTGGAAGAATGCTTTCTCATGCCGCTCGAATTAGCCCCTCCGGACCGTCGTCGCAAGCACGAAACCCCGACTCCCCCCGCCCCGGCAGTGAATCCGAGGACGAGGGGAGGCGGGGTCGGGGCCGGAAGTCCCGGAACCTTCGGCCCGGCTCAGCGGTCCTTCATCTCCACGAAGTCACGCTCACCGGGGCCGACGTACACCTGGCGCGGCCGGGCAATCTTCTGCTCGCTGTCATTGAGCATTTCCTCCCACTGCGCCAGCCACCCGACCGTGCGGGGAATGGCGAAGAGCACCGGGAACATCTCCACCGGGAAGCCCATGGCCTGGTAGATGAGGCCGGAGTAGAAGTCCACGTTCGGGTACAGGTTCCGCTTGACGAAGTACTCTTCGCCCAGGGCGATCTTCTCGAGCTCGAGGGCGATGTCGAGAAGGGGGTTCTTGCCGGTGACCTCGAACACTTCGTGGGCCGTGTCCTTGATGATGCTGGCCCGGGGATCGTACGACTTGTAGACCCGGTGTCCGAAGCCCATCAGGCGTCGCTCGCCCTTCCGGACGCTGTCCATGAAGGCGGGGATGTTGTCCACGCTCCCGATCTCGTTCAGCATCCGGAGAACGGCTTCGTTCGCGCCGCCATGGAGCGGCCCGTACAGCGCGGCCATGGAACCGGCCAGCGCGGAGAACGGGTCTGCGTGCGCCGAGCCGATGACCCGCATCGTCGTCGCGGAGCAGTTCTGCTCGTGGTCGGCGTGCAGGATGAAGAGCACGTCCAGCGCCCGCTCGAGGCGGGGATCGATCCTGTACTCCTTCACGCCGATCCGGTAGAGCATGTTCAGGAAGTTGCCGCAGTAGGACAGCTCGTTTTCCGGGTACACCCAGGGGAGTCCGCGGTGATGCCGGTAGGCGAAGGCCGCCAGGGTGGGCATCTTCGCGACCATCCGGATCATCTGGATCCAGCGGATGTCCGGGTCGTGGACGTCCTTCGCTTCCGGGTAGAAGGTCGAAAGCGCGGCCACCGACGAGATCATGATGCCCATGGCATGGGCGTCGTACCGGAATCCATTGAGAAGCTTGGTGATGTTCTCGTGGATGTACGTGTGGTACGTCACGTCGTGGGTGAACTGCCCCAGTTCGCCTTCGGAAGGGAGCTCGCCCCGGAGGAGCAGGTAGGCCACCTCGAGAAAGGAACTCTTCTCGGCCAGCTGCTCGATGGGGTAGCCCCGGTACCGAAGAATGCCCCGATCCCCGTCGATCTCGGACACCCGGCTCCGGGTGAAGGCGGTATTCGTGAAGGCGGGGTCGTAGGCCATCATTCCGAAGTCGTCGTCGTTGACACGGATCTGGCGCAGATCCATGGCGCGAATGACGTCTCCCTCATGGACATCCACTTCGTAGTCCCGCCCGGTCCGGTTGTCTCGGATTGACAGGGTGTTCCGGGGGTCCGTTCCGCTCTCGCCCATCAGCCTCACTCCTCCGTTGAGTTGCTCGGATCTGCGTCGCCCCGGTCCGCGTCACGCACCGGAGTAGCGTCTAAACATCCCACCGGGAGCGCCGTCCGACAACCCCGGGGATCCATGTCCGGGGCCGGGATCGCGGGGGTCGGCGCGTCCGGCACGCGCCCCCTCCAGCACCCGGAGGCGAAGGGCGTCCGCCACGTCCCGGTCGAGGTCCAGCGCCCGGGGGTCCGCTTCGAGGGCGGGGCGGGCCACCGGGATCGCCAGGGTTGCCAGGTGACGGCGGCGCTGGAAGAGGGTCGAGACCACCTCGACGGACTGGAGACGGGACAGGGGGACCAGCGTCGTGCGCCGCTCCAGGATGCCCTCCCGGAACGCCACGTGCCCCCCCCGCTCGGCCCATCCCAGGCCTCGCCAGGCCGCCTCTGCGAGAAGGAACCCGACGGCGCCCAACCCCAGCGCCACCCCCGCCCCCGTCATCCACATTCCGCCGGTCCAGTTCCAGGGGATGAGGGCGGCCGCCCCCGACGCCGGGGTGAACAGGAGCGGCCCGGCGAGCCCCCCCACCACCGCCGCCAGGCCGGCCCGGAACCGCCGCCGTTTCCGGGCCTGCGGCGGCATGGCGACAAGCTCGGGAATGCGGTCCGCCGACAGCGTCGCATCATCCGCGGCACTGCTTCCGGGAACCCACTCCGCCACGAGGGCCGCCAGGGCGAAGGCCCGCGACCGCGGACCGACCGGGAGGAGGACGTTGGTTCCGGCGGAGGAGGATTTCTGCGCACGCCCGGCCACGACGACCCGCACCGAGGCGAGGCCCATGAGGCGACGGAACGGATTCTCCTCCACCCTCACGGCCTGGATGCGCTCCAGGGGCACCGTGTCCCGGTGCTGCGTCAGAAGGCCCCGCTCCACCTCCAGCACGTCGCCGCGGAAACGGAGCGTGAAGCCCCAGTAGCCGAGCGCCGTGAGGACGAAGGAGAGGAGGAGGGAGAAGAGGAACACGAGGATCCCCGCAAGGACGAGCACCGCAACCCAGGGGAGATTCGCCAGGACCGGCGTCCACGCCTCGAGGGGGCCGAACCACCCGCTGAAGGCACCCTGTCGCACCGCTTCGGCGCCCACGCCCACCACGGCGATCCCGGCTCCCAGACGGCTCTCGGTGAGGCCCGCAAGAACGACTTCTCCCCCGGTGAGGCGAAGAAAGGGAGGCGTCGGGCCCGCCCCGGACGCCGCCGTCTCCACCCCGTCGGTCACGGGCGCAGGACCCCGGTCCAGGAGTTCGGCGCGCAGGGCTTCGGCCATGGCCGGCGCCACCCCCGGGAGTGCGCCCTCCGTGTCCCCCCCGCCCAGCGCCTCCACCCGGACCTCGGTGATCCGGAGGAGCCGGTGGAGGAGGCCGCGCTCCAGGTCCACGGCCTGGATCCGGGGGCGGGAAATGACGCGGCGGCTCCGGAAGAGCAGCCCCCGCTCGATGACGAAGCTGTCGGCGGTAAGCCAGTAGCGGAGGAGCCGGAGCTGGACGCTGCGGGCCAGGATGAGCACGACGAAGGCCGCCATGGGCCACAGGAGAAACGGACCCGCCACGAGGGCGAGCCCGACCAGCCCGAAGATCAGGCGCCGCCCTTCGAGAAGGATGGCGCTCCAGGGAAGCCGTGCCGGGTTCTCGGCCGTCGGAAGGAGGAGGGTGCCCGACTCCCCCGACCCCCCTGGGCCCCCTGAGCCCCCCCCGGCCAGGTGCGGAGGGAGCCCCTCGCCGGGAGGGAAGGAGTCGCCCCCGGAGTCAGGAGGCATCGGGGACATCCGGCCCGAAGCGGGCCAGCGCCTCGCGCAGGAGTTCGGCCTCCTCGGCCTCGAGCCCCGGGATGAGCCCTGACGTGCCCGGCGCCGCGGTGTGGACGACGAGCTCCGTGAGTCCCATCCACCGCTCGAGCGGGCCCTGGCGCGTGTCGACGAACTGGAGACGCCCGTAGGGGATGACGCTGACCCGGTGCACGAGGATCCCCCGTCGGATCCAGAGGTTGTCCGGGCGCAGCGCGTACCGCCAGCGACGGTAGCGGACACCGGGAATGACCAGGAGAATCAGGGCCCAGAAGAGGGCAACGCCGGCGGTGAACCACCCGGGGGGAAGCGCCTCCGGGATCACCGCGTCCACCAGCGCGAGATCCCGCCCGAAGGTCTCGATCCCGGCCGCCAGGGCGGTCCAGAACACCCCGCGAAAGCCCGTGGTCAGGCGCCAGAGCAACCGGACACGCGGGTGCAGGGGGCGAAGTTCCACGGGACCGGCGAGTTCCGGAGTCGGGTCCTCGGTCCCCTGCCCCCCCTCGGCGCCATCCGTCTCCGGCGCCAGCACCATGGGGGAATGCGGGATGCCGTCCTCCAGGTACCCCTCGCCCGCCACCTCGAAGCCCAGCCGGCGGTAGAAGTCGAGGGCGTGGTCCTGCGCGCCGATGCGGATGGGGACGCCGCCGCCGAAGGCGCGCCGGGTCTGGCGAATCGCCTCCTCCATCAGGCGCCGCCCCTCGCCGGTGCCCCGGCAGCGAGCCGACGTGATGACCCGTCCGATGGCCGCATGCCCCGCGTAGACCGAACCCACGGGGAGGAGCCGGGCATAGCTCTCGATGGCCCCGGATTCCGCGCGCCCCAGGAGGTGGAGGGCCTGCCGGTCCAGGTCGTCCAGGTCCTGGTAGGGGCAGTCCTGCTCCACGACGAAGACCTCCATTCTCAGCTTGAGAACGTCGTAGAGATCCGTGGTCTCAAGTTCATGAAAGGGAACCACCTGGTACTGGATGCGCATCGTCATCGGCGGCCGGACCCCCGGGTCCGGGCGGAGGACCCGGCGGTGCCCCGCGCGGCAGCGCCGGGTGAGGCGAGGAGCTCGGCGTAGGGCCGCATTCCGGCTCGCCGGACAATGGTCCACCCGATGAGGATTGCGGAGCTTCCCACCAGCGCGTCGGTCATGTCGAACATCCTGTGGACGAGAAGGACCTGAACCCCTTCGAGCGCACATGCAACGTAGATCCCGGGAAGGGGTCCGGACAGCCATCCCCGGCGGCGGAGGGGCCAGACGGCCAGGAGGGCGCCCACCGGGACCAGGAGGGCGAACTGCCGGGTGATGTCGGCAACGCTGAAATAGTCCACCCGAATCGAATGGGCGAACAGGGGCACGAGCTGCCGGAGACTGATCTGCTCGGCCAGGGCCGCCAGGGATCCCACCGGGACGAAGGGGCGCCAGCTCCAGAGCGCCAGCACCCCGACATAGGCCAGGAGCAGCAGCGCCGGTCGCACCGCGCCGGAGAACCCCCTCGTGAAGGCGGGAAGGTAGCGGGCGGCGAGGGCCGCTCCCGCCACGGTTCCCACGGCGTGCTCGAGGACCGCTCCGGCCGAGATCGGGAGCCCGGCCACCCCGCCCACCATCTCCACCGCCACGAAGAGGGGAAGCACGACTGCGGCCACCCACACCAGCGCCGCCCGGTACGACACACGCGCCTCCACGAGCGCCGCGACGGCGAGGGCACCGGCGGGAGGGAAGAGGAGAAGGGGATAGACGCGGAGGTCGGTGACGGAGGCCGGATCGAAGGCGGCCACGGCCCGTGCGAAACGCTCCCCGATCCCGCCACCGTGGCCCGGGATCATGTCGGACGAGAAGGGCGGCAGAAGGGCTTCCAGCAGGACCGCGCAACCATAGGCACCCGCAAAGACGAACGCGGGCAGCCCCACGAACGACCTCTGGCCCCGTGCCGCCACGACGGCGGCGATCATGGCCGCGAGCGTCGCGGCGCCGGCGAAGCTCCCCGCGGTGTTCGTCATCACGTCGAGGACGCTGGCCGTCCGCGTGGCCGACAGGAGCTGGATCGTCTCCACCGAGAGGCTCAGGAGGGCCCCGGTGACCGTGGCCACGGCGATGGCCCGCAGGGGACGTCCCTTCCCCTCCGTTGCGATCCAGACGGCCCCCCAGCCGGCGAACAGGACGATGTTCCTGACCGCATCCACGACATCCCGCCCCGAGAACGTCAGCTCGAAGGCGGCGGAGAGGCGCTCCGCGATCCGGTCCGAATCCAGGTCCAGGCCGCCCGGCAGGGTGGCCAGCAGGATCACGGCCAGGTAGGCGAGCCTCGCCAGTACCAGGCTGCGAGGGTCCCCGGGAGGAGGTGCGACGCGGGGCTCGGCGGTGGAGGGTGAGGGGGGCAAGGTACCGGGGGCGGGGAGGAGGGCGACGGGGTCTTCTGGCTTCGGAGCATAACCCCGGCGGCGCCGGTCCGGCAGTTGGTCCGGCCGGTGAAGCGCCCGGTGGAGCGGAGGTGCTCAGCCCAGCGGGAGGTCCAGCTGGAGAGAGGGCTTTCGGGTCGCGGGCGGTGGCCGGAAGGCGTCGGTGGAGAGGGAGAGGGCGCGCCGGTCGAGCCCCGCCTTGCGTGCGGAGACCATGAAGAGACTCCGGATCTGGTCCGCATGGGGGCCGGACCCCCGCATGCGGTGCCCCGGTGAGGCGTCGTAGAGCTTTCCGCCATGCGCATCCCGAAGCCGGTTCAGCACCTTGTCCGCCCGGTCGGGGAGGTGGCGGCGAAGCCAGTCCTCGAAGATCTCCTTCACCCCCCAGGGGAGGCGGAGGAGCACCATGCCGGCGGCAGAGGCCCCGGCCTTCGCCGCGGCGTCCAGGATGGCAGGGATCTCGTGCTCGGTGAGCCCGGGGATGACCGGGGCCACGTTGACGGCCACCGGCACGCCGGCATCGGAAAGGGTCCGGATGGCGTCGAGGCGGTGCTCCGGCGGAGACGCCCTGGGCTCGAGGGCGCGCTGGAGGCGGCGATCCAGCGTCGTGATGGAGAGGGTCACGTGGGCCGCGCCCCTGGCCGCCAGGGAGGCGAGAAGGTCCGTGTCCCGACACACCAGCCGGCTCTTGGTGATGACCGCGACGGGGTGGCCCGTCTCCTCGAGGACCGCGAGGCACCCCCGCGTGATCTCGAGCCTGCGTTCCACCGACTGGTAGGGATCCGTGACCCCGCTCAGAACCAGCGGGACGGGTGCCCAGCGGGGTGAAGCCAGCCCGTCGCGAAGGAGCCGAGGGGCATCCTCCTTCACGAAGATCCGCGATTCGAAGTCCAGCCCGGCCGACAGCCCCAGGTACTCGTGGGTGGGGCGGGCGTAGCAGTAGCTGCAGCCGTGGGTGCAGCCCCGGTAGGGGTTGAGACTCCAGTCGAAGCCCACGTCCGGGCTCCGGTTCCTCGTGAGGACCGAGCGAGCCGGATCCCGGAAATAGAGGGTTTCGCGGCGCCCGGGTTCCCCGTCGGCCTCCTCGGCATCCAGTTCAAGGGCCAGCTCCTCGAAGCGGTTCGGCGGGTCGGAGCCGGCGCCGCGACCGGAGAGGGAGGCAAGGGGGAGTTTCATTCGTCTTGAACCCCGGCAGGGCGGAATGGTTTCGGCTTCTGTTCGGTGCCCGTCCCTCGGAGCAGGCCCGCCTCCCTTCCGCAGGGGACGTCGGGCCCCCGGATCGGCCCCCCCACTGGTCGATTCAGCGCCATCGGGGTACACTCCACAGGTTCCAACCAGAGGTTCGACCTCCGGGCATCCTTCCGTTTCCGCCCCCTGACAGGTCCGCATGCCCCACTCCAGCCCCACGCCCGGAGGCTCCGGCTCCCGGGCCGCAAGGTCCAGTTTCCGCATTCTCATCGGAGACGAGGAGGTGGACGTCCTCTCGGTCTCGCCCCTCCACATGGTGGATCGACGGCTGGTGGATGGACGCTCCGGCGTGCAGGGTGCCTGGGGCGTTCCGACGGTGACGCTGCGTCGCGCCGTGGACAGCTCCCGGGTGCTCCACACCTGGGGTCACTCCGCGGGTTCGGGAAAGCCGGACCTGAGGACGGTCACCGTGATCCTGCTTTCGGGCCCCGGCGGCGAAGTGGTTCAGCGATGGGAACTCCGCAAGGCGCGCCCGGTGCGCTGGAGCGGGCCGGAGCTGGACACCCTGAGCGGGGAGCTCGCCATCGAGGAGCTGGAGATCACCTACGAATCCGTGGAATGGCTCTGAGAATGGCCCTGAGAATGACTCCGGGCTGACGTCGAGGCGGCACGGCATCGGGGAGGCGGCACGGCATCGGGCTGACCTCAGGCGGCGTCCTCCACCGCAGTTCGAACCTGGTGCTTGAGGCGGGCGAGAATCGCGGCCATTCCCCGCAGGCGCAGGGGGGAGACGACCTCCTCCAGCTTCATGGTGGCGTAGAAGTCCGCGGGGACCCGGAGGACATCCTCCCAGGGGGCACCCTCGAGGCCCTCGCGCAGGATGCCTGCAAACCCACGCACCGTCGGGCTTTCCGCCGGGGCATCGAAGAAGAGTCGCACCCTCCCCTCCTCGTCCACCTGTGAAGCCAGGAAGAACGGGGTCTGGCACTCGTGGACGCGCTCCAGGAGGGAGCGGTCTCCGGAAAATTCCGGGGGGAGTGGCGGGAGCTTGCGCCCGAAGTGGAGGAGGGCCTGCACCCGGAAATCCTTCGGGGATCTTCCGAACCGGTCCACGATCCGGGCGAGGGCATCGGGGAGCGAGGGCCGGGGGGCAGTGTCGTCGAGGGGGGATTCCATCGGGCTCATTGGCTCTGTCGGCAGGAGGAGCGTCGGGTACCGTGCCGGGCGGGGCGGAGTTCCATGAACCCGGGCCCCGGTGAAGGGTAGATTTCCGCAGTCGCGAGCCGGCCACGGTAGCCGGCCGCGGCAGCCGACCCTGTGACCGGAGTTTCCATGCCTGCCCCCGTCGACACCAATGCCCGTTTCCAGTCCTATGCGAACCCCGCCATGCTCGTCTCCACCGAGTGGGTGGCCGAGAACCTGGAGCACCCGGACCTTGTGCTGATCGAGTCGAACGAGGACGTGCTGCTCTACGAAACCGGCCATATCCCGGGTGCCGTGAAGATCGACTGGCACCTGGATCTGAACGACCCGGTGACCCGCGACTACGTCGACGGAGCGGCCTTCGCCGAACTCATGGCCACGAAGGGCATCTCCCGCGACACGACCGTGGTCTTCTACGGCGACAACTTCAACTGGTGGGCCGCCTACGCCCTCTGGGTCTTTTCCCTCTTCGGGCACCCGGACGTCCGCCTTCTCGACGGGGGGCGCCGGAAGTGGATCGACGAGGGCCGACCCCTCGTCACGGAGCCGACGGAGCGGCCCCGGACCGTCTATCCGGAGGTCGAGCGCCGTGATGCCCCCATCCGGGCCTTCCGGGAAGACGTGATGGGCTCGATGGAATCCGGTGGCGGACTGGTCGACGTCCGCTCGCCCGAGGAGTTTCGCGGCGAGAAGCTTCACATGCCGGACTACCCCCAGGAAGGGGCCATGCGGGGGGGGCACATTCCCGGGGCCCGGAACGTGCCCTGGAAGCGGGCGGCAAACGACGACGGGACCTTCCGCTCGCTTGCCGAACTCCGGGCCATCTACCAGGCGGAGGTCGGGCTCGGCGAGAGTTCGGACGTGATCACCTACTGCCGGATCGGCGAGCGGTCCAGCCATACCTGGTTCGTGCTCCGCCACCTCCTGGGGTTCGAGCGGGTGCGGAACTACGATGGTTCCTGGACGGAATGGGGGAACCTGGTGCGCGCCCCCATCGAGCGGTAGACGCCCCGGCCGTCACGCCGCCGCCGGCGCCGGCAGGTTCAGCGGAGGGCCAGCCAGGAGACGTAGCCCACGTATCCTGCAAGCAGGACCGCACCCCCCACCCGCCCCACCTTCGAGCCCCGCACGCCCATGAAGAGGACTCCGGCGGCGAACGCGGTCATGACAAGCAGGTCCTGCTCCCCTCGGGCCGGAATGGGGCTGGGGAAGAAGGTGACCGTGGTCCCCCAGATGAAGAGCAGGTTGAAGAGGTTGGACCCGACCACGTTGCCGATGGCCACGTCGGCCTGGCCCCGGCGCGCCGCCTGCAGGGAGGTGGCGAGTTCCGGCAGGCTCGTGCCCACGGCCACCACGGTCAGGCCGACGATGGCTTCGCTGATGCCCATCAGGGTGGCGGCACCCACCGCGCCCCGGACCGTCAGTTCCGCGCCCACGACGAGGCCGGCGAGCCCTCCGGCCAGCAGGAAGCCCGTGGTCCAGGGTGATCCCGGGGGGATGCGATCGGCCTCCCGGACAAGGGCGGCCCGCTGCGAGAGTGCTTCGCGCGCGATCAGCGTGAGGAACCCCGCGAAGAGGACGAGCAGGACGACCCCGTCCCTTCGACCGAAGCCCCCGGCGAGCAACTGGGGCGCGCCGAGGGCCAGGACCACGACCGAGGCCACCACGAGGAGGGGCAGGTCCCGGACCACGAGCGTCCTGTGGACGGGGGCCGGTGCCACGAGTGCGGCGATTCCCAGGATCAGCCCGATGTTCGCGATGTTCGACCCGATCACGTTCCCGAAGCCCAGGTCCGGACTTCCCCTCCCCGCCGCAAGGAGGTTCACCACGAGTTCCGGCGCGGAGGTGCCGAAGGCCACGACGGTGAGACCGATGAGGACGGGTGCCACGCCGAGCCGTGCGGCCAGCGCCACGGAACCCCGGACCAGGGCGTCGCCGCCCCCCAGAAGGCACACCAGACCGATCCCCAGCAGAACAAGATGAAGGACCATGGGGGGTGGGGGGCGCCTCGGAAGCGGGAGGGGGATGGGAGGGAGGTAAGGCGTAGGTCGTCGAGCCCCGAAGGATCAGACTCTCCTGTCCTTCCCTGTCGGGCAAGGGGGGGCGCTCGAGCCACCCTGGGCAACGGGCCTTGCGCCGGCCCGGCGGGGCCCGCAGAATGCCGCCAACCGACTTGCTCGGCCTCCGGAAATCACCCCCAGCAGAGGACGGTCCGAGATGGGCGGATTCCTGCGGTTCGCGGCGATGTTCCTGCTCCTGCTGGTGGTCCTCGGCCTCGGATTCTATGGATGGGCATCGGCGTCGTCGAGTCGTTCGCTCGCCCGGACCTTTGACAGCCACGCGGTGGACTTCCCCGTTCCCTATCCGCTCGCTGCAGAGGAAGTCGAGGCGCTCTCCCTGTCCGAGGCGGAGGCGGACCAGCTGGCGCTGGCACGGGCTCTCGAGCGAGGCGAGCACCTCATCCGGGCTCGCTATGGCTGCACGCACTGCCATGGCCACGATTTCGGCGGGGGCGTCATGGTCGATGCCTTCCCGCTGGGGACCCTGCTCGGGCCGAACCTGACGTCCGGTGAGGGTGGTGTGGTGGCCACCTACAGCGCGGCGGACTGGGACCGCGCGGTTCGCCACGGCATCCTCCCGGACGGCCGACCGGCGGTCATGCCGTCCGAGGACTTCCTGCTCATGTCGGACCAGGAACTCTCCGACATCATCGTCTACATCCGGTCCATGCCCCCGGTGGACAACAGCGTGCGTCCCTCGAGGCTCGGGCCCCTCGGAAAGGTGCTGATGGCCACGGGACAGCTTCAGCTTTCGGCGGACCTCATCGGGATCCATGACAGCGACCACCTCTTCGTTCCTCCTCCGGCGACGGTCTCGGTGGCGTTCGGCCGTCACCTCGGGGGCGTATGTACCGGGTGTCACAGCATGACCCTGGCGGGCGGCCCCGTCGCAGGCGGCGATCCCTCGTGGCCACCGGCATCAAACCTGACCCCGCATGCCGACGGGCTCGCCGGCTGGAACTACGCCGACTTCCGGACTGCCATGCTGGAATCCCGGAGGCCCGACGGCACCGAGATCGGCACCCCGATGACCTTCATGACACCGTCCGTGCAGGCCATGACCGCCACCGAACTGGAGGCCCTCTGGGTCTTCCTCCAGTCCCTGGAACCCCGTCCGACGCCCAGGTAGCAGGTTCTCCGGCGCACATTTGGACGCCGTGGGGGGTAGGAGAAACGGGAATTCACCCCATTCCTCCCTCGCGCGCCTTCAGTCGGACGCAAGGGGCGGTGACCCCCTGATCCGGCTGGTCGGAGCGGCACGCGCATGTACGAACGACGTTCGGGCCAGAGGCGCTTCGGGAAGTGGCGACTCCCGCTCGCAGCCGGCGGCAGCCTCCTTCTCGCCGCAATCCTGGCCCTGTTCCTCGTCGCCCCCTGGCAGCGTGATACGCCCCTCGAACTCTCGTATTCCCAGCTCCTCACGGCGCTGGCGGACGATCGGGTCCTCGAGGGGACCTTCGTGGACGGCGAGCGGGTGGAGGGGCTGCTGCGCCCGGAACCCGGGACGGACACGACGGTCCCGGTGGCGTTCGAGACCCGCCTCCCCCTCCCCACCGGCGACCACCTTCTCGAGCGGTTCGAGGCCGCGGAGGTGCCCTTCGGAGCCCGGGCTTCCGAGCCCGGTGTCTGGACCAGCCTGATCTTCGCGGCCCCCTGGCTCCTGCTGGGGTGCCTCCTCCTGCTCGTGTTCTTCAAGGGTCCGGGAGCCCAGTACGCGAGGCATTCCAGGACGAAGAGCCGCATGGGCCGGCACGGTCGGGGCACGGTGAAGTTCGCTGACGTGGCCGGGGCCGACGAAGCGAAGGCCGAACTCGAGGAGATCGTGGGATTCCTCCAGGATCCGCGGAAGTTCAGCCGCCTCGGTGGTCGCATGCCCCGGGGCGCCCTTCTCTCGGGAGAGCCCGGCAACGGAAAGACGCTCCTCGCGCGGGCCGTGGCAGGGGAAGCAGGCTGCGAATTCTTCTCGGCGTCCGGGTCGGACTTCGTCGAGATGTTCGTCGGGACGGGGGCGGCACGGGTCCGCGACCTCTTTCGTCAGGCTCGGGAGCATGCCCCCGCCATCGTGTTCATCGACGAGATCGACGCGGTGGGGAGGCGCCGCGGCGAAGCGGCCGGCACGGGGTCCCAGGAGGAGCGGGAGCAGGCACTCAACCAGCTCCTTGTCGAGATGGACGGCTTCACTCCCTCCGACAGCATCGTCGTGCTCGGGGCCACGAACCGTCCGGACGTGCTCGATCCGGCGCTTCTTCGTCGCGGGCGGTTCGATCGGAGAATCACCGTGGGGTATCCTGACCTGAAGGGGCGCGAGGGGATCCTCCGGGTTCACACGCGAAGCCTGCCCCTGGGGCCGGAGGTCGCGCTGGAAAAGGTGGCCCGGGGGACGGGAGGGATGAGCGGTGCGGACCTCGCGAGCATCGCGAACGAGGCGGCGCTGGGTGCGGCCCGCCGCGGTTCGGCGGTCGTGGAGATGCAGGACCTGGACGAGGCACGGGACCGGGTCCTCCTGGGCAGCGAACGCCGCGGCCTCGTCCTCACGCAGGAGGACCGGTACCTGACGGCCTACCACGAAGCGGGACATGCCGTCATCGCCCTCGTTGTTCCCGGCCTGGACCCGGTGCACAAGGTCACCATCGTTCCCCGCGAGAAGTCCCTCGGTGTCACGGCCATGCTTCCGGAGCGGGACCGCCACACGCACGCCTTCTCGGACCTCCGCGCGCGACTCGTCATGCTCCTGGCCGGACGTGCGGCCGAAGAGCGCGTGCTGGGCGTCGAGCGGGTCACCACGGGGGCCGGAGGCGACATCCAGCATGCGACGCGCATCGCGCGCCAGATGGTCGTGAACTTCGGCATGAGCCGGCGGATCGGCATGGTGGACCTGTCGGGGGACGATGGACCCCTGACCGCGGACACCGCCCGCATCGTGGACGAGGAGATCCGCAGACTCATCGACGAGGCCTACCAGGACGCGCTGCGCATTCTGGACGCCGAGCGGCCCCTCATGGACCGAATCGCCGAGTCGCTCCTCGCGCGGGAAACGCTCGGGCAGGCGGAGCTGGCAGAACTGGTGGCGAAGACCCGCCGTCCGCCGCCGCAGGTCGGAGGGAATGGGGCCGCCCGGGAATTCGGGAACCCGGGCCGGGAGAACCCGGTCCGGGACGACGGGAGCGAAACGGTGGCCTGACCCGGGAAGGCCCGCCGACTCAGGAGCCTCCGACCCGTGGGACTGCCGAGCCCCCCTGGAGGAGCGTCCGGACGTGGTCCCGCTGGAGGTGATAGAGCCATCCGCCGCAGATGGCTGCCCCGATGCCCAGCAACCCGACCGAGTAGCTCGCGCCCACCGAGACGCTCCACCCCCGGGCGCCCTCGAGCACGAGCACGAGGACCAGGGCATAGCCGAAGACCCTGAGAGCTGCCCTCCCATAGCGCGTGTTCTGGCGCCCGTGGAACTCGGCGGTCATGTATCCCACGAGAGTGAACGCGGCGAGGTACTCGAGGGTCCGCATCATGAGAGCCCGGGTCAGCTCCGGCTGTGCAGGGGAGAGTGTCCAGGCCCCCCGCCAGCTCCCGTCGAGGCCGTCCAGCAGCGACGGAAGGCCGGACCCGCTCGCGGGCCAGAGGGCAGACAGGACCAGGTAGGCCGCGAAAAACGGGAGCACGAGGCGAAGGGTCGGGAGTTCGACGCGGCGTTCCCTCCCCCCCCGCCGGGCCCGCGCCGTGGCGAGGCTCCGGAGCCAGGCCGCGAGAAGGGCGACGATGCTTCCGGCGAGGAGGACATCGGGGCGCGAAGCGGCCCCGGGCAGCGCGGCCACGAGAAACCATGCGAGCACGGCGACCAGAAGCCCCCCTCGACCCGCATTCCCCCGGGCCTCCAGGTGTGCGCCGTGCACCGCTCCCAGCACCGCGCCACCGAAGGCCGCCAGCGGAAGCATGAGCCATACCCGTTCGGTCCCGACGCTTCCGAAGCCGGATACCCAGAGCAGGGGCGTGAGAAGGAGCGCGAGTCCCGCGAGGGGCAACTCGAGGGCGAGCATCGACGCCGACTCGGCTCCCACGCGGAGCCGCGGCCGGACCCGTTCGAAGAGACGGGCGCCGACAGCCGCGCCGAGCCCGTTCGTCACGACATCGAAGGGGGAGCTGTAGCGTTCCGGCAGGAAAAGCTGCCCGGTCTCGATGGCGAGGCTGAGCGCCGCGCCCGCAAGCCCCACCACCCACCAGGGCGTCGTGCTCCCCCGGGGTCGGCTGGCCTGCCAGAAGAAACCCAGGGGAAGGAACATCACCACGTTCAGGACCAGGTCCGACCAGGTCCACGCGGTCGTGACGCTCATGCTGCCTGGAACCACGAACCCGAAGGGCGCCCACGTGACGAAAAGGACCGCGACGACGAAGTAGACCAGGAGACCCTGTCCCAGGCGGCTCCCCGAGTCCGCTGCCGTCATTCCGGCGCTGCGGCGATCTCCCGGCTCTTCGCGAGCCGGCCGTCCTGGCCGTCGCCCCGGAACCCCGGGATTCAGCGGCTCCCGGCCAGAAGCGCCGCCCGCTCCATGGCGTCCTCGATGTCGGCGATTTCGCGGGGAGCCCTGGAGATCCACTCGAGGCCCGCCTCGGTCATGAGGTAGTTGTCCTCGATGCGGACCCCGATCCCCCCGTACCGGGCCCAGGCCCCCGCGACCGACCCGATCATGGCGCGGTTCCGGGGGGTGTCGGGGAGCGAGTCGAGGAACCCGGGGCGCACGTAGATGCCGGGCTCGATGCTGATGGCAGAGCCGTCCTCCACTGCCGCCGGCGTCGGATCATGCACGTTCAGTCCGATCCCGTGGCCGAGCGCGTGAAAGTACAGGAGCCCCAGCTGCCGGCATTCCCGGGTGGCGGGTGCCGGGTCGGCGGTATCCGCACCGCCCCGGGCCGGGCAATCGTACATCGCGGTCGGAGACTCGATGAGCCCAAGGGCGGTGAGGCCTTCGGCCAGCACGCTGTCGGCCGCCCTCGACATGTCGGAGCGGGCCGCGCGTTCCCGGGCCAGCGCCTCGGCAGCCCCCTGCGCATCCAGCACCACCTGGTAGATGGCGGAGAGTTCCGGCGAAAACCGGCCGTTCACCGGGTACGTCCGCGTGACATCGGCGGCGTAGCCATGATAGGCGGCTCCGATGTCGATCTTCACGTGCTCGTCCTCGCGAAGGACCCGGTCTCCCCCCCGGTAATGGAGGATCGTGGAGTTCTCGGCGGATGCCACGATGTGGGGGAAGGCCGGCGTTTCGTCGGCGCCGTGGACGGCGAACACCGAGTCGATGACGACCTTGAGGTCCGCCTCCGTGATCCCGGGCCGGATCGCACCCAGGAGGGCACGATGCGCCTCCTCGGTAACGGCCACCGCCCGTCGGATCAGTTCGAGTTCGGCCGGACTCTTCACGGCGCGCATCTGCGAGACGCGAGCGTTCACGCGCCGGACCTCGATCTCTCCCCCGCCCGTGGCAGACCCTCCCTGCTCCAGGACCCTGGCGAGGGCCGGAGTTGCGGGAGAGGCCTCGTCCTGCCGGAGATCGTCCGGACCCACCATGGAGAGCCCACCGTGGCGGGTGACCCCGGCGAGGAGGGCGGCCTCGAACTCGGCCATGGGGAGAACGAGAGGGAGCATGGTCGCGGGGGCGTCCCGGGGCGCATCCGTACCGGCGTCGGACACGGCATCGCCGGGACGGGCATTCCCCTCCCCGCGAACCGACGCTTCGGAGAGCGTGCGACCGTCCGCCATGCGTGGCTCCGCAGCGCCGTCCGGCACGAAGATCGTGCTCCGGACCCGGTCCCCTTCCCGCTCCACGAGGAGGACCGCGTCCGTCTCGACGAGCCCCGTCAGGTACTGGAACGACAGGTGGGCGCCGCGGCTGCCGGCGCTTCCAAGGGCCACGAGAATCCCGTCCCCGTCCGGGGCCGAGAGGGCCGCACGCCGTTCGTGGAACTCCGCATCGGGAACCTGGGCATGCGCCTCGGCCGTGAACAGCTGCGACCCCACCGCGCAGAACGCACCTGCGGTGACGAGGGCGACGCGGGCGGCGACGCGGCGAAAACGCTGCCGCCTCGAGGATGGGCGTTCGGGAACGCCAGGGGGAGCGGGTCGCATGGCGTCGACGGGGTCAGGGGAGCAGGTCAGGG
>REBP01000237.1 GCA_007692665.1 Gemmatimonadales bacterium
GGAAGCCCGACGGGAGACATCAGCTTGACGATGGGGAGCTCCGGCTCCTCCCCTCCCCCGCCGCCTCCCCCGCTCGGGGCGAAGGCCTCCAGGGGCAGCAGGTGGGTGACCCGCCCCCAGTGGTACACGCTGTCGCCCGTCTCCGGCTCCAGCAGGTGCGTCACGACGCGCCCCAGCGTCTGGCCGGTTCGAACCACCCAGCTTCCCCTCGGCAGCTCCCGCACCCCGTCGATCTCCCGGCCCACCTCGATGCGAAGGGCCGAGCGATGGAGGTTGCCGCCCTCCTCCCAGTGGATGCCTGCCACGGTGTAGCTGCGGACCTCCGCCTCGGTGGCCTCGTCGAGGCGCTCCACGAGGATGCGCTGCCGCCGAAGGAGCGCGACGACCTCCTCCGCCTCCGGCGGAAGGACGTAGGCATACGGGCGCTCCCGAAAACTCGTGCCCACGGGCCGCTTCATGATCTCCGCATCCTCCACCAGAAGCAGTTCCCCCTCCCGCTCCGGGTGGGCGATCCGGTAGCTCACGCGCTCCGCCTCGGCCTCCATGCGCTCCGCGACGGGGATCCGGCCCCGGGGCTCGGCCCCCATGGCCACCGTCTCCTGCCGGGCCCCCTGCACGGTGGCCACGAGCTCGCGCCCCTCGTCCCGGGCGAAGGTCAGCACGCTCCGAAGGGTCACCAGGCCCACCTCCACCCCGCCCTCGAAGCCCGGCCAGGCGGCCACCTCGAAGAGGATCGAGATCTTGTTGGCCAGCCCCCCGTAGTTCCGTCCCATGCGCGGCGCGCTCCCCCCGGCGTACCAACGCTCCGCGTCGCCCCGGGACCAGTAGAAGCCCTCGAATCCCGCGGCCTCCAGGCTCCGGTCCAGGTGGGGAAAGAGCCGGTCGTCCGCGAGGCCGGCCAGCGCGGGGTCCGCGCCCGCCAGGCCGGGTCCCTGGTAGAGCAGGTGGCGGGGGTAGGCGCCGCCGTACTGGACATCGCCCCCGTCATGGCCGTCCACGACGAGGTGAGGTTCCCACCTGTTCATGATTTCGCCCACGTAGGCCGCCATGGAGGGCTCGTCGAGGGTCATGTAGTCCCGGTTCAGGTCGGCGCCCCGGGCGTTGAAGCGGATCCCGGCCTCCAGCCCGTCGGGGTTCTTCGAGGGCACCACGAGCACGATCACCTCGTCCAGGAGCGCGTTCAGCTCCGTCCCCGGCGCGCCGAGTTCGCGCATCATGATCAGCAGGGCCTCCCGGAGCACATGATTGAACCCGTGAACGTTGGCGCCCAGCACGATGACGGGCTTGCCGGTGGCGTGGGCCTCGGCAGGTGTGCCCACGGCGGGTCGGCTGAAGATCGCAAAGGGGAGGTCCCGCCCTTCCCAGCTGGTCCCGTAGCTTCCGAGCCGCATGTCGGACGCGTGCCGCTGCACCTGCAGCAGGTACGCCATCATTTCCGTGTGGCTCGTGTGCCGCTCGAAGGCGGCGGTTTCGGCCGGAGTGCGGAGGGCCGGGAGGGAGTCGCCGGGGAGGCCGGCGGCGCCCGCAGGGTCGGGGAAGCCGGAAAGCGTGCAGACGACACAGGTGGCGGCGGCCAGCCAGAGTTCGGAACGGATCATCGAGTCATGGGCTTCGAAGAGGACATTCCCGGACGCCGGGCGCGCAGGGAACCCGGTGACGTTGCGCCCCGGATCCCGTTCACGCAACCGGCCGGCAGCGCCCGCCGGGGGTGGGTCCACGGCGGAAGCCATTGACGGAACGCCCCTTCCCCCCGCAAGCTGCCCCTGTCTCCCTTGCCGGTTCCCCTGTGCCGGTCACGTCGCCGGTCACGCTCTCCGGGCCAAGAGTACCTTGCCTGACGCCGCGCCCTACCGCCTGATCCTGCTGACGCCGACGCCCCGTCTCGAAGCGTCGGACGGGGCGGCCGTGGACCTGCCCGCCGGCAAGCCGCTGGCCCTTCTCGCCTACCTCCACCTGGTGGGCGAGCCCGTTCCCCGCGACACGCTGGCCACGCTGCTCTGGCCCGCCTCGACCCGGGACCGGGCCCGGGGTTCGGTGCGCCATGCACTCTGGACGCTGCGGCAGCGGGTATCCGACGACATCTTCGCCGAAGACGATCCCGTTTCCCTGGCCGGGGGAATGCTGGAAAGCGACATCGATGCGCTGCGCGCGGCTCTCCTGTCCGGGGATGCGGAGGCGGCTGCCGGGGTGTGGGAGGCCGCCCCCTTCGGCGATTTCCTGGTCCCGGACGCCCCCGAGTGGACCCGCTGGGCCGAATCCCTCCGGCTGGAACTCGAGAACCGGCTCGCCTCCGGACTGGCAGAGGCGGGGACGGCGGCGCTGGACCCGGGCCGAGGCCGGGGCGGCATCGACCTGCTGGAGAAGGCAACCCGGGTGCAGCCGGCCCGCCTGCAGCACCACGTGAGGCTCGTGGAGGCCCTGCTGGACCTGCGTGCCTTCGGCGAGGCCGGTGCCGCCCTGGCCCGGGCCCGGCGCCACCTCGACGACGAGGCCTCCCTGGCCTCGCTGCGGGAACTCGACGCCCGCCGGGGGGCCCTCGAGGGCGGCGGGGCCTCCGAGGCCGATCAGGCGGCCCTGCGCCTCGACTTCGTGGGTCGCACCGAGGAGTTTGCGTCCCTGCTCCGGCGCTGGCGCGAGGCCCGGGGAGGGACGCCCTCCATCGGGCTGATCCTCGGCGACCCCGGGGTAGGCAAGACCCGCCTCGCCGAGGAGATCCGCCGGATGGCGGAGGCCGAGGGTGGCCGGAGTGTCCAGATCAAGGCCGAGGACTCGGAGCGCCCCATCGAGTGGGGGCTCCTCTCCGAGGTCATCCAGCGGCTTCTCCGACTGTCGGGAGCGGCCGGGATCAGCCCCGCATCCGACGGCATCCTCCGCTCCCTGATGCCCAGCCTCTCCCTGGCCGAGCCCGTCGAGACCGATCCCGGGGTTCGGGGTCTCCCCCGCCCCTTTCCGCGGGCGAATCCCTCGGCTGCGCTCTCCGACGCCCTCAGCGACCTGATCACCGCGGTCTCCGAGGATGCCCCCCTCCTGCTGGTCGTGGACGACCTGCACTGGGCCGACACCGAGAGCCGGACGGTTCTGGCCCGGGTGGCCACCCGCCTCGACCGGGCCTCGGCCCTCCTCCTCTTCACCTGCCGCACGGCGGTGGCCGAGTCCCGGGTCCGGAAGACGCTGACACTCCTGACCGAGGCACCAAACGCCACGACGCTGGAACTCGAGCCGTGGAGCTTCGCGGCCATGGCGGAGGCCATCGAGGGGAGGATCCGGTTCTCGAACCCGGCCCAGGGGGGCGCGATCCTCCGGCGCATCCACCAGACCAGCCGCGGGAACCCTCTCTTCATCCTCGAACTCCTGAAGGTCTTTCTCGAGGAGGAGATCCTCGTCATCGATGCCGAGGGCGACTGGGTCTTCCACACGGACCGCCTCCCCCCGGACCTCCCGCTCCCGGGAAGCGTGCGGGCCCTCGTGGACCGGCAGCTCGACCAGCTGTCCCGGGAGGCGACCCTGGTGGCGGCGCACATGGCCCGCATCGGGCACGCCACCTCCCCTCGGGTGCTGGGGCTTCAGACCGGCCTCGGCACCTCCGCGGTGACAAACGGCATCGGGGAACTCCTGGCCCGGCGCATGGTTCGGTGGGAGGCGAGAGACAGCCTGGCCTTCGAGCACGACGAGCTGCGTGCGGCCGTGGCCCGGCGCTACCAGCTGCACGTCGGCCTTACCGCGGGTGGAGGGGCACAGTGGTCGTTCTTCCGGACGGCCGTGGTGGGCACCCTGGGTGTCCTTGCGGTGGGCGCGGGCCTCTACGCCATCACCAATCCCGACCCCTTCGGGTCGGGTCCCTGGGGGGGCGGCATCATCGAGGCCGTGGCCCACGACGGTACGCGCCACGCCCTGCGGCTCCGGAGTGGAGGTGGGGTCTACCTCGATGCCACGGACCCCGCCGAACTCGACCGGATCCGCCCCGGGTCGGATCCCTCGGAACGGATCGAGGTGCGAGGAGGGGACGACGGCCTTCACCACCTTCACTTCGTCGGGGATGCCGCGCCCGATGGGGAGAGCCCGGCGAACTGGATCGGAGCCGTGGAGTCCGCCCCGGCGCGGACCTTCGTGTCGCCGGACCAGCGCTACGTGGGCGTGATTCTCCCCGGTCAGCCCGACACGCTGCGGCTCCTCGCCAGGGGGGGGCAGGTCATGCACGAGGCGGTGGTCCCCGAGATCCTCGACCTGGACTGGTGCGGGGCCCACGGCCTCATGGTGCTCTCTCACGGCCTCGGCGGCGTGGAACTCCTGCGATGGCAGCCCCGCGAAGGGGGACCCACCCCGGTGCCGCTCCCGGACATCATGCCGGGCGGGGCGCTCGCCTGCTCCCCGGACGACCGCGGGCTCCTCCTGGCAGGTGTCCGCGAGGGTCGACCCGGTATCTTTCTGCTGGACCTCGGGCTCGGAAGCGCGCGACTTCTGTCGTGGCCCGGCGCGGGCGCGCCCACCTCGCTGCGCTGGTCATCGGGGGCGGCCCGGAGAACGCCGGTGGAACTCCGCCTGAATGCAGACCGTCCGCTCGAACTCGGGCTCGGCGGCCAGCGCGCCCTCGAGGGGTTGCTGGTCATGCCCGGGGGCGTGCAGCGTCACGAGCCCCTTTCGTGGAGCGTGGACGACTCCACGGTGGCCATGGTCAGGTCCAGCGGGCGGGTGACCGCGCTGAGCCCGGGGACGACCACGGTCCGGGTTCGCTGGGGCGGCTGGCTCGAGGCTTCGGTCCCCCTCGAAGTCACCCCCTTCGTGGAGCGGGCGCCACTTCTCGAACTCGAGGGGGACCAGCTTCGGGCGACGGGCGCCTCCGGCGCGGCGTCCTTCACCCTCCCGGAGCGCGCGGGGTTCACGGTGGAGTTCGAGTTCCTGGCGGCCTCCGCCGGGCCTCCGGTGGGGTTCTGCGTGCGCCAGGCGAACGCCTCCGGAGAAGCCTGCTTCACCTACACCCCCTCGGCCACCCCCTCGGCGGGAGACCTCCCCGGCGGCGGGACCGTCTCTCTCGGAACGGGCTCCGGGATCCCCGACGGGCGCCGGCGGCTGCGAAAGATTCCTTCCGCTGCCGCACATCCCGCTGCCGCACATCAAGGGGAAGGCTCCCCCGACTCCGCTGCCGGCCCGGGGGAGGAGCTCCCGAGCCCCGACTGGACCGGCGCCGCCCTCGTGGTGGACCCCGATGGATGGGTGAGCCTCTATCTTGATGGGCTCGAGGGGGAGGAGCCCCTGAGAGCTCCTGCCCGGCTTTCCCCGTCCCCCGGGGGCAACTGGACTCTTGGCCTGGGAGAGCTGGCCGACCACGGTGCAGCCGGACTCGGCACGCTGAAGATCTGGACCGGGGAGCGCCGGGGAGGCGGCTGGCTGACCCCGGAGGAGTAGTCGGGGTGCAGCAAGGCCGGTAACGGCAGGAAAGGCAGGTGAGACAGGAGGAAGGGGTCCGGCGCGCGACCAGACCGACTCGTGACGAAGCGGGGCGTCACATTCGACTCACCGGGTGGGGCGGCAGGGTGGAAGGACCTGCGAAGAGATTTCGTAGCCGCGGGTGAGCCTGAGAACAAGGTGCTGCGGGTGGCTCTCCTTTCGAAGGGAGCCTCGGTTGGCGCGCGCCGGATGAGGGATAATGGAGGCAACCTGACCTCCCCCCGTTAACGCGGCGTTAACGTGGCGCCGGTCGCCGTTATTCTCCCGAGTCCGCCAACGGCAACGATCCCCGATGTCCATGGAACGCGGGGGCAGCAAGGGGTGGAATAGGATTGACACAACGCCGGCACATCGACGGATGAGAGAGGCCCCCATCTCCCCCGTTTCACCTTCGACGACAACCGATTTCGCCCCCATTCCAGGGAACCATGCGCGCAAACAGCTCCGCTCCATCCGTGCTCCCGATCCTCGTCCTCCTGTTCCTCGCCGGCTGCGGGGGCGAGGCTCCGGCCCTCGAGGTTGACGGGGCCGCCTTCTTCCCCGACGTCGTCGCACCGCTCTCCGAGGAACAGGTCGACCTTCTTGCTGCGCTTGCGGCGGTGGGAAGCGGGGCGGCAACGGGGGACTGGCGCACCCTTGGCGCGCCCCGGCTGGCGGCGGCGGAACGAGCGCGGCTCGTGGAGCGACTTCGTGACGAGATCATGCTGGAGGGGGCGGGCATCACCGAGGGGGAGCTCGAGGAGCGCTATGCCGCCGCGCCCCAGTACGAGCTGGAGGTCAGGCATCTCGTGGTGCTTTCGGAGCGGTGGCAGCCGGCGGCGGTGCGGGAGGAAGCCCGGACCCGCGCGGAGTCCGGCCTGCAGCGCATCCAGGCGGGGGAGCCCTTTGCAGAGGTGGCGGCGGAGGTCTCGGAGGAGCCTGGCGCTGCCGCGCGGGGAGGCCTCCTGCGCCCGGGACGCCGGGGCACGTGGGTCGCCGAGTTCTGGGAGGCGGCGTCCCGACTCGTCGAGGGCGGCGTGAGCCCGGTCGTCGAGACACCCTACGGCTTTCACGTCCTGCGTCTCGAGGCGCGGCGCACGCTCCCCTTTTCCGAGGCTCGCCCGGCGGTCGTCCAGGCCGTGGCCCGATCCCTCGGAGGCGGGGCGGCGTGGGAGGAGGCACGAATCCGCTGGATTTCCGATGTGGAGATCCTCGACCCCACGGGTGCGCTGGGCTCCGTCCATGCGGGTGACCCGGACGGCACGGACGGCCCGCCGCGCCCCTCCCGGCCCAGCGTTGCCGCCTTTGCCGCCGGAGGGAGGGAGAGCCTGGAGGATCCCGACGCCCTGGTCGCACGGTGGCCGGGGGGCGGACTCTCCGCGGAGGACCTCCGCATGCACCTCCTTTCCCTTCCTGCCGGGCGGCTTCGGAGCCTGCTCGACCCGGGCGGCAGTGCGGAACTGGAGGTCGAGATCCGTCGCGCCGCCGAGGCACGGGTGCTGGTCGAGCAGGCCGGTGAGCGGGGCATCCGGCCCACCGAGTCGGACGGGGAGGCCGAACTCCGCGAATGGGAAGCCCAGGCCGCCGAGTGGGTGGGCCTCCTCGGGTTCGCGCCGGGAGCGGATGCGGAGACGCGCCGGGACCGGGCGCTGGCGGCCATGCGCGCCACCGGGCAGAACGCCAGGATCGCCAGGAGCGCCGTGGCGGAAGCTGCACCGACGCTCCTTTCCGGCGTCTCGGTCACCGGGACCGCCGTCGGAGCGGGGACCCCATGACACCCCGCAACCGTCGCCGACTCCGGTTCCTGGCGGGGTTTGCCCTCTACTTCACGGCCCTGTGGCTCCTGTGGGCCACCCCGCTCGTGTATCCCCTCAAGATCTTCGTCGTCTTCCTGCACGAGATCAGTCACGGCATCGCCGCCGTCGCCACCGGGGGGTCCATCCAGCGCATCACGCTGAGCCCCCTGCTCGGAGGGGCCTGCTACTGCCCCGGGGGCAACGCCTTCATCACGCTCTCCGCCGGGTACCTGGGGTCACTTCTCTGGGGCGCAGCCATCCTGGAGGCAGGCCAGCGGGCCGGGCGACACGCCGGTCGCGTCGTCCAGGGGCTCGGCGTCGGCGTGCTGGTGCTCTCGCTCCTCTACGTGCGGGGCCTCTTCGGCCTTCTCTTCGGCATCCTCTTCGGCGGTGCGCTCATCCTGGCTGCCGGGCGACTCCCCCCGGAGTGGAATCGCACGCTCCTCACCGTGCTCGGCCTCACCAGCGCCCTGTACGCCATCCTCGACATCAAGTCCGATGTCCTGGACCGCCCGCATCTGCCCTCCGATGCCTACATGCTGTCGCAGATCACCGGCATCCCCACCGTCGCCTGGGGCGTCATCTGGATCGCCATCGCGCTGACCGTCTCCACGCTTCTCTTCCTGCGCGCCTTCCGGAAGGCCTGAGGGAACTGCGCGGGAGGCGGCGAGTGCCCGCCCCCTTGCGCGTGCACCGGGACCTCCGCTACGATCGGAGCGTCCCCGAGGGGACTGGGCCGGAGCAGGAGGGCCAGAGCGTCTTCCGGCTCCCGGACCGCGGGATCCGAACCCGCCGGTGCTACGCCCGATGTT
>REBP01000114.1 GCA_007692665.1 Gemmatimonadales bacterium
AACTGGCCCGGGACCATGGGCACGCTCTCGGTGAGCGACCGGTAGTTCTTCGGATCGGCCCACCCCCGGGTAATGACGCTGAAGTTCGGCTCCCTGGGCGCTGCCTCCTCCCAGGGAAGCGCCACGAGCCAGACCGTCAGGTTCGCGGCGGCCCGGTCCAGCGCGAGCCGGATCGTGACCTCGGGGGTGCCCGAGACATGGACCGGCGAACGAAGCTCGGCGCCCTGGTAAAGGAGCCGGTTCGGAGAGCGCTCTGCCTGGGCGAGCTGTGCCCCGGCGTGATTCACGTCGTCGAAGAGCCGCTCCCGCACCTGGCCGGACGTGGGGCCGTCCTGCCCGAGCGTGCCCACGCCCTCTCCCCCGGCACCGGGGTGCAGCGTCACCGGTGCGGCGCCGGGCACGGGCCAGTCGGGGTAGGGGGTCGGGGACAGGCGCTCGTCGCCCTCCCGCACGATCCAGGCCCGCGGGTCGTTCTCGACACCGTTCTCGACACCCAGCACATAGCGCGTGAACCACCGGTTCATCATGTCCATGGGCGGGGCGCCCCCGTGCCCCCCCTGGTGGAAATACATCTGGAGCGGCGTGCCCCGCTCCTTCAGCCCCTCGATGACCCGCACCGAGTGCTCCGGCATGACGTTCCAGTCGTTCCATGCGTGCGCCATGAGCACGGCGGCACGGAGCGAGTCGAGCTGGAGCGCGTAGTCCCGCTCGGCCCAGAAGTCGCTCCAGTTCCCGGTGACCCGGTCCAGGTTCGCCACGAGTTCGCCGTCGCGGACCATGGAGTTGCAGAAGGTCCGCCGCTCCTCCGGTCCGGAGTACACGAAGTCGTAGAGCGAGTCGATGTCCTCGCCCAGGTACCCCCCGGGAGACCTTACCAGTCCGTGGGACCGGTAGTAGTGCCAGTACGACGTATTGGGCGCGATGGGGATGATCGCCTCGAGCCCTTCCACCCCCGTGGTCGCGGCGGCCAGCGGCAGCGTGCCGTTGAACGAGGTCCCCGTCATCCCCACCCGGCCTGCGGACCAGGTCGCGTGCACTTCCTCGTCGCCATCGGGGGTGGTGAACCCCCGGGCGTTCCCCGTGAGCCACTGGACCACCGCCTTCGGTGCCAGCGACTCGTTGATGCCGCCCATGGTGGGGCACCCCTGGCTGAGCCCGGTGCCCGGCGCCTCCGAATGGACCACGGCGAACCCCCGGGGGACCCACGTGCCCACGTGCGAGTTGGAGATCATTCCCCCCCGATCCCCGCGGTGCGCCACCACGGGCTGCGGGCCCCGGGGCGGCGGCTCCGTGTAGAGCTCCTGGTTCACGTCCCAGAGGATGTCCCCGATGCTGGCCGTTCCCGCGTAGTACGGGCTCGTCTCGTAGATGACGGGGAACCGCACCGCGGCGCCCTCGCCTCCCGCTCCAGGAGGCGCCTGGGGTCGGACCACGCTCACGTGGACCCGGTCCGGCCGGCCGTCTCCGTCGGAATCGATGGCGGTCTCCACCCAGAGGCGCTCCCGGATCCAGCGGGTCGAGTCGGCAAAGGCCCGGACCTCCTGGGCCTGCCCGTCGGCAATGACGAGCCCCGCCGATTCCGGGGTCCAGTCCTCAAGGGATGCGGGCGCTCCTGCCGGTGCGGTGGTCGCGTCCCCCGCGGGCCGCATGGCACGGTCCGGCGCCTGGCCCGGGGAGCAGGCGGCGAGACTGCCCACCCCGAGGACGGTGATCAGGGCGAGGATGACAGAGGGCCGCCGAGCGGCGGGGGTGTTCCAGGACGACAGATTCATGGCAGACAGGTCGAGGGACAGGGACGGGGCACGGACAGGGTCCGGCCGGGGTCGGCGTCGCGGGTCAGCGTCGGGGCGCACGTCCGGGTCCGGGCTGGAGCTCGGAGACGACGTCCGGGAGGCTCCGAAGCCGGTGGACCGGGAGGAGGCCCCCCACCGACTTCTCGGCTGCAAACTGCCCCGTGCTCGCGAAGGAGTCGATGTCCTCGGGCTCGAGCAGCGCGAAGGCCAGCCCCGCCATGGGCTGGGTCGCCCGCACGAGGTAGGCGCCGCGCGGAAGCGAGGCGCTCCGGAGTTCAAGGGTGGTCCAGACCGCGCGCTCGAAATAGCCCTCGTCGGTGGACGACGCCACGTTCACCGAGTCGATCCGGAAGCTTTCCACCTCCGTCTCGAAGGCCTCGTCGATCCTCTCCACCTGCAGTCCATGGAGAAGAAGTGCCTCGGCCAGGTCCCCCCGATGGGGCTCGATGAGGTAGCCCACCGGGCGGGGGCGGGTCACGACGCCCACGATCCGGTCCCGAACCGGAACCCGGAGGTCCAGGATCTGCCCCGTGGGCTCGAAGCCCGAGCCGTCGGCGCGTCGGCGCATTTCCGGCGAGCGGTAGTCCACGGTGTCGCCGATCTCGAGTTCGGCCCGAACCACGATGGTGTCGGCGGCGTCCCACCGACTTCCCAGCCTGGCGTTCTCGGCACGTCCTTCCGCCACGGCGGCCATGACCTCGGACGCGTTCTCGACGGCCCAGCGGGAAAGTCCCTCCATGGCGAGGTGCTGCCATCGGGCCCGCTCCTCGATGCGGACCGAGGGGTCCAGGTCGCGCCGGCTCTCGTAGAGCAGGCTCACGGCACCCCTGACGCCCCCGTAGCTCCGGAGGATCCGGACCCCGTACCCGGCCCCGATGATGCCCTCCTCGGGAATCCGGGTCGGATCGGACGGCAGGAGGTGGTAGGTGAAGTAGCTGTACCCTGCGTCCTCGATGGCCCGACGCACGGCGTCGGTGGCAGGACCGGCGGCCATCTCGCGCACGGCGGTGGGCGTGGACAGATGGCTCGGGTGGAGCGCGTAGAAGTCGTAGGCGTGCGCCCCGGTGAGTTCATGGGCGTCCACGGTCACGTGGGGCCGCCACGGTGTCAGGATTTCCTCCACCACCGCGCGGGACTCGGGGTTCACCAGCCGGGCGTAGTCCCGGTTCACGTTGTATCCGGCCGGGTTCTCCCGGGTTCCGCCGTTCCCCGCCTCGGCCGCGTCGGGATTGATCTGGGGAACGAACACGAAGACGCCCCCGTCGAGCAGGTCCCGGGACTCCCCCAGGGCCAGCTCCCGGGCGAAGAGCATGAGGCCTTCCTTCCCGGCGGGTTCGTTTCCGTGTACCTGCGCCCCGATGAAGATGATGGGCTTGCCCGAGGCCTGTGCCTCCCAGGGCTCGGCCACCGCCGGCCGGGAGAGCGAGACCCCCAGGATCGGACGACCTTCGCGGCTCCTGCCGATCTCCCACAGCCGCACGTCCGGCGACTGGCGGGCCAGCTCCCGGTAGAAGCGCACGACCTCCTCGTGGGGCGTGAGTTCGGTCCACCCCGAACGCTCGGCGTGGGTGCGGAGCGCCTCGGAGGATGCCAGGGCGTCGTCGGGAGACGCGGACGCCGGCCTCTGGGGAGGCGCCTGTCCCGCGAGCGCGGCAGGATGCGTCGCCAGAGACGTTGCGGCGAGGGCCAGGACAGCAAGGAAAAGTCGCACGTGAACTCTCCGGGTGGGGGAAGGCCGGCCACGGTTCACACACGCTACCGACGGCAGGTCCGAAGGGCAACGGTTCCGTCTCCCCGCCGCCGGTTCCCCCGCCGGTCGGCGCCTCCGCGCACCGCCTCCCTTCGCGCGGGACCCAGGGCGTCGTACCTTCAGGGACTTCGCATCCCGGGGTCTCCTGTTCCATATTGTCCCCCATCGTGAAGACGAATGCCGGACCGAACCGACCCTGGCGGCTCGATCCGGCCAGCCCCTGCCCGCCGGCTCGACCACCTCGACCACCTCGACCCGGCGCAACCCGCGCGGAGATGTTCAGCATGCCCGAAGCGTTCCGGACCGAAAAGGATTCACTTGGCGAAGTTCAGGTCCCCGCCGAAGCGCTCTACGGCGCCCAGACCCAGCGGGCCGTGGAGAATTTCCCCATCAGCGGACAGCGCTTCGGGCGCCGGATGATCCAGGCGCTGGGAACGGTAAAGCGGGCGGCGGCCGAGGCCAATGGCGCCCTGGGACTGCTGGATGCGGGGGTGGCGCAGGCCATTTCCGACGCCGCTGCCGAAGTGGCCGCGGGGAAGTGGGATGCCGAGTTCGTCGTGGACGTCTACCAGACCGGCTCGGGCACGTCGTCCAACATGAACGCCAACGAGGTCGTGGCCACGCTGGCGAACCGTGGACGGGGCGAAACGGACAGCCGGGTCCACCCCAACGATCACGTGAACTTCGGGCAGTCCTCCAACGACGTGATCCCGACGGCGATCCACGTGGCGGCGCGCCTCGCCATCGTCGAGGAAACGCTTCCGGCGCTGGAGGCCCTGGCCGGGGCGCTTCGGCGGAAGGCCGCGGATTTCGACGACATCGTCAAGTCGGGGCGGACCCACCTGATGGATGCGACCCCCCTTCGGCTGGGGCAGGAGTTCGGGGGCTATGCCACGCAGGTCGAGAAGGGGGTGAAGCGGCTCCGGGACGGGTCCGAGGCGCTGGCGGAGCTGGCACTGGGAGGCACGGCGGTGGGAACCGGGATCAACACGCACCCCGAGTTCGCCGCGCGAGCCATCGAAGGCATCTCCCGTGCGACAGGGCTCGCATTTCGCGAGGCCGAGGATCACTTCGAGGCACAGGGCGCCCGGGATGCGCTGGTGGAAGTGCACGGGGCCCTCAACACGGTGGCCGTTTCGCTGACCAAGATTGCCGACGACATCCGCTGGCTCGCCTCGGGACCGACGTCCGGCCTGGCGGAGATCCAGCTCCCCGCAATCCAGCCGGGAAGCTCGATCATGCCGGGGAAGGTGAACCCGGTGCTGTCGGAAGCCCTGATGATGGTCTGCGCGAGGGTGTTCGGAAATCAGACCACCGTCACGGTGGCGGGGAGCCGGGGGAATTTCGAACTGAACGTGATGATGCCGGTCATGGCCCAGGCCTTGCTCGAGTCCTCCTCACTGCTCGCCGGGGCCGTTCGCGCGTTCACCGAGCGATGCGTGGAGGGAATCACGGCCAACGAAGCGCGGGCGAGGGAGCTTCTCGAGAAGAATCCCGCCATCGCCACCGCGCTCAATCTCTCCATCGGCTATGATGCGGCGAGCGAGGTTGCAAAGCAGTCCGCCCGGGAGGGACGGTCTGTCCGCGACGTGGTGCTGGAGCGGGGCCTCCTGGACGAGGGCAAGCTCGACGAAGCACTGAATGTGCGCGGGATGACCGAACCCGGACTTCCCGGCAGCCCGGGACCGGCAACCCCGAAGACCTGACGAAGGGACCTCATGACCGACTGGGAAGAACGCGCTCGGCTCCGGGATCTGGAGGATCCCCGACGGCGGGCCACGGTCATGGATCGCCTCAAGCAGGGCCTCGCCGCCCAGCTCCCCCTGATCATGGGGGCGCTGGCCGTCCTCTGCGCGGTCCTTGGGGTCTGGCATCTGGCAGGGCCCGGAAGCGGTGGCGCCCTGTCGTTCCCGGCCGTGGTCACACTGTCCGTGGGGACAGGGATGGCCTTCGGTGCCTGGTCGACGCGAAGCGGGAACCTGGCACCGGACCAGGCGCACATGCTCCTCTTCCTGGTGGCACTCCTCGCGATGACCGTCAGCTTCGTCCACCTGACCTCGTCGGAGAACCCGATTCACAGCGTGAGTTTCGCGCTGATCCTGCTGGCGAGTGCGGCGTTCTTCCAGAACGGCCTGCGCCTGGCGGTGCTCGTGGTCGTCACGCTGGGTGCCTGGTACGTGGGAATGCGACTCTCGGCCCCTGCGCCGGAGGTCTGGCCCCCCGTGATCTTCGCCATGCTGAGCGCGGTGGTGCTGGTCTGGCTCACCAGCTCCTTCAGAATTCGTGAACTCCGGCGCCTCGAGTCCCTGAACCTGGAACTCCACGCCCAGATCGGCTTCGATCCCCTTACCGGGATCGCCAACCGACGGGCCTTCAACGAGCGGCTGCAGGGGCTCTGGAAACGGCTCGAGGTCGAAGGCGGGTCGCTGGCGCTGATCCTCGTCGACCTGGACCATTTCAAGAATCTGAACGACACCAGGGGACACGGTGAGGGGGACGCGGCGCTCCGGCAGGTGGGCGGGGTTCTCCGAATGGCCGTCCGGAGCACCGAGGACCTCCCGGCCCGCCTGGGAGGAGAGGAGTTTGCCATCCTGCTGCCGCGGACGCGACGCGAGCACGCCCTCCTGGTGGCAGAGCGCGTTCGGGACGCCGTGTCGTTTACCTGCATCCCCAACCCGGGGACCCCCAATGGCGATACGCTTTCGGCGAGTCTCGGGCTGGCCATGGCGTGGCCCGGAGACGGGAGGGACGCCGGTGACCTGATGGAGCGTGCGGACGCTGCGCTCTACCGTGCCAAGGCCGAGGGACGTGACAGGGTCGTGGTCGACATGTCGGAGTTCCTCGCTTCGCAGGCGCTGGAGCCCTCGTTCCTGCCGGAAGAAGGGGGAGGGGCCGGCATGGTGGCCGAGTCGGAGCCGGACCCCTGGCCGGACCCCGCCGCGGCCACCGAACGTGGCCCCCGGGCCACTTCCCGTGCCGAGGCCGATCCGGACGCCCGTCCCGATCCCGGTGCCGATACCGTGTACGGCGACCCTCCCGAGGTCTTCGGAAGAACGACAAGCGGGGTTGGCGGTTTCGTCGCAGGGTCGGAGTCTGCATCGTGACGGGGGTGAGCATGCCCGACGACGAAGTCGGGGCCCATATCTCCACCGCGGGGGGGGTCGAGAACGCACCCGGGCGGGCGCGCGAGATCGGCGCGGTCACCCTCCAGCTGTTCACAAAACAGCCAAACCGCTGGGCCGAGCCGGTCATCGGGAGCGCGCGAGCGGATGCATGGGGGCGGGAACGAAGGGAACAGGGAATCGTGACGGCAGGGTCCCACGATTCCTACCTGATCAACCTCTCGAGCCCTGACGAAACGCTCTGGGCGAAGTCCCTCTCCTCGTTCCGGGAGGAGCTCACTCGATGCGCGGCCCTGGAACTGGATTTTCTGGTCACCCATCCGGGAAATGCCACGGACGGGGACTTCGAGCGTGGCCTCACCCGGAATGCCGAGGGAATCACGCGCGCCCTGGACGAGGTTTCCGGGCCGACCCGGGTACTCCTGGAGATCACCGCCGGTTCCGGGACCTCGGTGGGGGGTACCTTTGAACGCCTGGCGGCCATCCTCGAGCGGATCCCCGAGACGCAGCGGGGCCGGATCGGCATCTGTTTCGACACGTGTCATGCCTACTCGGCGGGCTACGATCTGGTGCGAGACTACGACGGGGTCTGGTCCCGGTTCGACGACGTCATCGGACTCGACCGGCTCGCGCTTTTCCACCTGAACGACTCCCGGCACCCCTTCGATTCCCGCAAGGACCGCCACGAGCATATCGGGAAGGGGTCGCTTGGTGACGAGCCATTTCGCCGAATCATGACCGATCCCCGCTTCATGCAGGTTCCCAAGGTGCTCGAGACTCCGAAGGGGGACGACATGGTCACCCTGGACCGGGAAAACCTGGCCCGGCTTCGAGGATACCGGAAGGAGGGTACATCCGGTTGACAGGCGCCGGGCGCACCCGTACCTTCCTTATCCGGATGTGTCGAAGGGCCTCGTTATTGAGCCAACACATCTGAAGCCGGGACTGACTTTGGCACCCGACGTCACGCCCTGAGGCGGTTTCACCGCAAGGGGACTTCGGAAGGTGCGGAGGGGTCACCTAACCATTGAACCCGGGCTTCAATACAACCCCTTCGGCACGATCCGGAGCCGGCCTCTTTCCTTCGGGAGGGAGGCCGGCTTTTTTCGTCGGGGGGCCTTCAGGCCGCCCGGGGGTCATGCCTCGCGTCAGGTCTGGCAGTCATCCCCCAGGGTCGCGGCCACCCGCCTCCCAGGGCCGGCTCGCCTGGAGTTGGCCGATTTCGTGCTCGAGCTCCGCGAGGGCCTCGGGGCCGAGGGCGTGCGCCCGGAAACGGCCCGAGTGGTGGGTGCCGCCGAGGGGATCGTGGA
>REBP01000178.1 GCA_007692665.1 Gemmatimonadales bacterium
CCTCCTCGCAGGACCCTCCTTGCCGCATCGATCCCCCCTCCGCGCCCTCCTGAACTCGTCGTACCTGCGTCGCAGTGGCAGGCGCAGATCGGCATCCGGGTCTCATTCTGAGCAAGGCGACCTGAGGTGCACGAAAAAAGGCCCGCCCCGGCATCCGGCCGGGGCGGGCCTTTTCTCTGTTGTACGCAATTGAACGGGCAGTTCCGGGTCCGGAGGGCTCAGGGCGGTGACGTCCGCCAGCGGATCTCGATCCTCCCGTGCCAGACCGTGGGTCCACCTGCGAGGCGTTCCAGGTCGCCAGCCACGGCCAGGGTGAAGGCCCGGACCGGATGCTCGGCCTGAACCAGGCCACCCCATCCGGATCCTTCGAGCGTGGGGGCGTAGGAATGCCGATCCGTACGGGTCCGTGTCCGAAGCCCGGCGCGCACGGCACGGTCGGCGCCCCCGACCCAGGTGGAGTGCAGGAGCCACTCGGTACCCTCGCCCGCGAGCGGGTGGCCCAGGGGGCGGCCTCGGTCCGACCAGCCCTCGCGGTAGAGCGTGTGGCGGTACCAGCGGCCGTGCAGGGGCGAGTTGGAGAAGTACGTACGCTCAACTCCCCACCGGAGCGGCCGGGCAGGATGCGCCATCTCGAAGCCCGTGACCACGGCCGGGCTTCGCTTCCAGGCGCCGGAGGAGTCCTCGAGCCCGATCTCGGCGTGGAGGAGCGCCGGAAAGCCCCCGACACTTCGTCGGATCGAGAGGTCGAAGCTCGCGGTCTGGTTGGTCATCTGCACGACCTGGTTGCCCTCGCCCTCGCGGTGATGCGCCCCGAAGAGCAGCGAGATGAAGCGCGACGCATTCATCCCCGGGGCACCCTCTCCGGAAAAGAATGCCCCCCGGTTGAACCCGAGGTCGACTCCGGAGGCCGGAGCCCAGACCCAGCGCCCCGCCCCGAACCAGGGCCGACCGATGTCGGCGTTGTCATGCACGCGCCCGAGCATCGTTTCGAAGCTCCACTCGCCCAGGCCGGCCCCCCATCCGGGGAGCCGGCCGGGGGCTCGGGACCCGACCCCGATTCCGTCGATGGGGACTTCGCCCGTGAGCACGATCCCGCCGCCCGTGCCCGTGCCGTAGCCCGGTGCCCGGCGTCCGAGCCACAGGTACACCGGACCGGGGGCCGCCACGTAGGCGAGCTCGCGGATCTCCGCTCCCGTGAGGTTCGCGGGCGTGGATGCGGGCTCGGCGAGGGCGTCTCCTGGCCCCTCGGCGCGCACGATGACCTCACCCCAACCCGCTCGATGCAGCCGTGCGCGGCCGGACCAGGCTGGGCCCGCATCGTCTCCAACCGCGACGGAGCCCGGGTTTTCGGCAATGAACCGTCGGGCCCCGCGACGGGACTGCAGACCGAGGCCGGCCTGGAGGTGGAGATCGGAGGAAACAGCCAGGGTCTCGTGGATGTCGGCCCGAGGGTCGCCCGTGCCGCCCGACCAGGGTGCTCGAAACCCCATGTGCCCCCGCCCGCGGTCCTGGATGCGCAGGGTGCGTTCGAGCAGGGCGCACGGGTCCGTGAGGGCAGGCAGTCGCGCCCGGCACTCTGTCGGGACCACCGTGTCACGAACTGCCGTTTCGGGCGTCCCCCCAGCGTGCAGGGTGTCCGTGTCCGGTGGGGCGGGGTCGCCCGCCCAGATGCCCAGTGCCGCCGCCAGGAGGAGGTGGATCACCGGACCGTGGTCCGAGACGGGGACCGGGACCCGGACCGGGCGAGGGTAGGGGGCAGGGGCGCAGCGGACCGGCTCACGGCCGGTGCAGCCCCAGGATCGTCTCCAGCACCCGATCCTGCGCCTCGTCCGTCATGCTCGAGCCTGACGGGAGGCAGAGACCGTCCCGAAAGAGCGCCTCGCCGAAGGCCCCGCCGTAGAGGTCGCAGGCATCGTAGAGAGGCTGCAGATGCATGGGCTTCCACAGGGGGCGCGCCTCGATCTGCCGGGCTTGCAGTGCTTCGCGGATGTCTTCGGGGCCGGCCCCGAAGGCGGTGGCATCGACCGTGAGGCAGGTGAGCCAGCGGGTGTGACGCGCCCAGGGTGCCTCGGACTGAAACCGGAGCCCGGGAAGATGGCCCAGGCCGTCCTGGTAGCGCTCGAAGACGCGGCGGCGGGCGGAAACGCGATCCTCCAGCACCTGGAGCTGCCCCCGACCCACGGCCGCAAGCAGATTCGAGAGGCGGTAGTTGTAGCCAACCTCGGAGTGCTCGTAGTGAGGGGCGGCGTCGCGGGCCTGGGTAGAGAGCTTTCGGGCATGGCTGACGAGTCTTTCGTTGTGACTCACCAGCATCCCTCCGCCCGAGGTGGTGATGATCTTGTTCCCGTTGAACGAGAAGATGGCCGACTGGCCCATGCCCCCCGGATGAAGCTCGGCGCCCTCACCGTTCCGGAAGACACTCCCCAGGGCCTCGGCAGCGTCCTCGATGAGGGGCACACCGTAGCGGTCGCAGACGGAGGTGATGGCATCCAGGTCTGCGGGCTGGCCGTAGAGGTGCACCACCACCACGGCCGCGACCTGCCGCCCCGCCTGACGCCGGTCCCGAAGGGCATCCTCCAGGAGATTCGGATCCATGTTCCAGGAGGTCGCCTCGCTCCCGACCAGGACTGGGGTCGCCCCGCCGTACCGCACAGGGTTGACGCTGGCCACGAAGGTGAGGTCGCTCACGATGACCTCGTCGCCCGGTGTCACGCCGGCCTCCAGGAGGGCCAGATGAAGAGCGGCCGTGCCCGACGAGAGCGCGAGGGCGTGGGGCACGCCTACCCGCTCGGCAAACTCTGCCTCGAACGCATCCACCTGGGGCCCAAGAGGGGCGATCCAGTTGGAGTCGAAAGCCTCCAGCAGGAGTTCGCGCTCGCGGACCCCCATGTGGGGGGGGGAGAGGTAGAGGCGGTGGGTGGACGATTCAGCCATGCTGCCAGCCTTCGGAGCGGCGGGAAATGATACGGGCAGGAACGCCGGCGACAACGGTGTTGGGCTCGACGTCGTGGACTACGACCGCGCCCGCCCCGACCACGCTCCAGGCGCCGATGGTGGTGCCCTGAACCACAGAAGCCCCGATACCGATGAAGGCACCTTCACCGATGCGGACGTTGCCACCCACGTGGGCGCCGGGCGAAACGGTTGCGAAAGGCTCCACGACCACGTCGTGGCTGAGCGTTGCGGCCAGGTTTACCGTGGTGAAGTCGCCCAAGGCGATATTCGTGGAGAGGACCGCGCCGGCCTGGACCAGAACGCCCCCGCCCAGTCCAGTCATCGATGCTACGGTCGAGGCAGGATGTACAATCGTCGGCCAGCGTGGTCGCAGGCTCTTCACGCGGGAAACAACCCGCAGCTTGGTCTGGGGATACCCGACGCCCAGCGCAGCATTGGCACCCTCCAGCCGGGGATCATCCAACGGACCCAGGACCCGGCTTCCCTGGACTTCAGTTCCCATGAGGGCCGGGTCATCGTCCAGAAAACCCTCCACAACGAGCCGATCTCCGGACGATTCACTGGCAGATGCCGCACGCGCCGCTTCGAGGACCTCGGAGCCATGACCCCTTGAACCCAGGATGTACAGGGCATTTTCGTTTTTCGAAGACTCATGGTTCATTCGTTTCTCCAGATCCCTGGAAGCGGGGCATGGTGGCGTGTCCCGGGTTGTTCACCCCGTCTCGACGAACGACGGCGAGCAAGGTTCTGCAAAGAATCTTCAGGTCCAGCCACAGGTCGTGGTTCTTCACATACCAGATATCCATTTCAAGGCGGTCTTCCCAGGTCACGGCGTTGCGCCCGTTCACCTGGGCCCACCCCGTGATTCCCGGGCGAACCTCGTGGCGTCGAGCCTGTTCCGCCGAGTAGAGGGGAAGGTATTCCATGAGGAGGGGCCGCGGACCTACCAGGCTCATTTCTCCCTTCACGACGTTCAGCAGTTCGGGGAGTTCGTCGAGGCTGGTGGAGCGCAGCCACGCGCCAAACCGCGTGAGACGGAGCGCGTCCGGAAGAAGAGATCCGTCTGGGTTCCGTTCATTTGTCATCGTCCTGAATTTCACCATTTGAAACGGCTTCCCGCCCTTCCCGGGTCGCAGCTGGGTGAAAAAGACCGGGCGGCCCACGGTCAGCGCCAGGATGAGTGCCACGACGAGCAGAAGCGGAAGGAGGAGGAACAGTCCCATGGTGGCGGTCAGCAGGTCGAACGCGCGCTTCATCGTCCGTTCGCCCCTGGATGGTTCGCGGCGAAAACGCCCTCGAGGAGATCCACGAAGCGGTCCGACAGCTCGGCGCGATCGAACATGGCTTCTCCCAGCTCCCGTGCCGCTACGCCCTTCCGGGCAAGGGCGTTCCTGTCGCGAGCGGCCTCCTCCAGCGCGTCGGCGAACGCGACCGGGTCCTCCGGGGGAACGGTGAAACCACAGTCTCGCTCCTCGATCAGACTCGCGAGCCACCCTGGATAGTTGTTGAGGACCGGTAGCCCTGAGGCCAGGTAATCAAAGAACTTGTTCGGCGAAGTACCGTCATAGAAGGCGGGGATGTTGGCAAGGATCTGCATGCCGATGTCGGACCCGGCGAGAAGACGGGCCACCTGCGACTTGGGAATCGGGTCAAGAAACCGCACGTTGTCGAGCCCCTCGCTCCGGGCCCGTTCCATCAGCCCAGGCTTGAGCATTCCACTCCCCACGAGCAGAAGGGTCACCCCGTCCACCTTCCGGGAACGAAGCTCTGCAGCGGCGTCCAGCACCGCATCGAGGCCGTTCGCCATCCCGTGTGCTCCCGCAAACACGGCCAGGAGCTGGCCCGTCGCCACCCCCTCCGGGCGCCAGGGCACCACCCCGGATCCGAATCGATCCAGGTCGCACCCGTTCGGAACGTAGGAGATGAGCTCTGGCGGAACCCCCCTCCGTTCGATCCCGCTCCGGATCCCGGGTGACAACCCCACCGTATGGTGTGCGGAACGATAGGTGGCCCATTCCAGCGCACTCATGCCCCAGAGGACGAGAGGGTTCTTCACGACTCCCATCGCCCGTGGAAGCTCCGGCCAGAGGTCTCGAACCTCGAAAACGAAGGGCTTCCCCCGCAACCACCGCGCCAGGATCCCTGGAACCCCCGCCGTGAGCGGTGTCGAGGTGGCGAACACCAGATCATGCGGTTCAGTCAGAGCCACACGGGCACTCCTCAGCGCATAGCTGGCAAAAACGGCGCTTCGCCGTACCAGCCCCATCTGATTCGAATACGGGAGCGGGAGCTCGATCACGTCAATTCCGTCCACGGCGCCGCGCGTTGGCCGGGACGCCACTTCTTCACGCACAGTACTTCCGGCCCGATCACTCCGCCCGGTGACCATGGTGACCCGATGCCCTCGTTCGACAAGCCGGCGAGCGAACTCGTAGGAGCGAGTTCCTCCCGCGCCGGAAGGCGTCGTGAAGTACTGGTGGAAATAGAGGACCCGCATCAGCGCCAACGGTATCGGGTGACGATTTCTCCAGGCTCGGAGAGCTCGACCTCGAGGACAGGGAGTTCGTTCATCTGGAGGTAGTAACGAGATTCTAGGCCGGTCCGGAACTCGATCCTGCGCAAGCCATGCGTCGTCTCCACACGGAGTGTGTGCTTCCCGTCGGAGACGGAGAGGGGACCCGAGAACTCCCACGGCCCCGGGCGCAGTCTCCAGCGCAGAAGCGCCCTCTCTCGAAAACCCGACAGGGAATCCCGCACCGTGAGTTCGCCAGGCTGAAGCTCCACTTCCCGCTGATGGAGCGCCCCCGACCGGTCCCTCACATCCGCCCTTACGCGCTTCTTCCCCTCGTTTCCTGCCTCCCACTGGACGAAAGCTGTGTCGAGCCAATCCTTTCGCAGGAAAGGCCCGATCCTGGGCATGGGATCGCGGCCATCGAACTGGGCCGTGCAGTGTCCTTCGGGCCCGGCGAACCTGTCCTGGAGGGCAGGCTCGGCTGCGTAGGAATAGCTCCCTCCGTCTCTGAGCAGGTTCTCCCCCGCGGCCCACAGGTCCACATGGAGCGCGTCAGACTGCCCCGGGCGGAAGCGAGCCCGAGGAAAACGAAGCACGGCCATCGCGCCCTTCTCCCGGAGGACGGCGTAGCCGCCGTGTTCGAAGATCGAGCTTTCCGGTTCCCCGAGAGGACGAGCGGGTGCGCTGATCCCGAGGGCCTCGGCTGGTCCGCCCTCCTGCGGAAAGGCCGTGCCGTTCAGAAAGAGGCGGGTTGCCAGTTCGACGGACGGGCGCAGGTCCCGGTAGCGAGGCGCGAGACCTGCCAGGAGGTTGGCCCCATCATTCGCACCCAGGTTCGGGAAATCCCCTTCCGCCCCAGGGACCACCATGGCGCGAAGCCACGCGGAAGCAGCGCTGGCCCGGGACTGAAACGCGTCCGAGAACGGGCGCAATTCCAGTCTTCTCCGCCAGACCTCGGTTATCGAAAGCGTATCGAGCATGAGCCGGTGATAGGTGACCGAGTGCTGCGAGAAGCTGCCGTCCACTTCCACGAGTCGCGGGACCAGGCGATCCAGAAGCGCTCGTCCCTGCCGTTCCCAGCGGCTCCCCTCGGAGTGGCCGCACCGCTCCAGCCAGGAACCTCCCACGAAAAGCGCGGCAGCCTCCGAGGTCGCATGGTTGTTGTCCTGGCCTCGCGCATAGCCCGTTACCGGAGCAATCCGTCCCAGGTGCAATCGCAGGAGGGACGCGAGGCCGGATCCGCACGGAGGGGATCCCGGGCGAAGCAGGGATGCCATGGCCAGGTGCAGCACCCGGATCGAAGCCTCCTGGCCACATTTCCAGTTCGGCCCAACCGACGGGGGGTTCTTTTCCACCCAGTCTGCCAGCCATCGTTCGAGGGTGGGGGCGGCTTCGGCATCGCCATCGAGAGCCCTGGCGACGGCCAGGGGAACCCAGTCCATTCGCGAGAGCTCCCAGACTTCCTTGATATCCCCTCCGCCTGGATTGAAGTCGGGGATGGCCCACCAGGGCATGTCGCGCGGTTCGAACTGACCTCCGGAGGAGAGGTATCGAAACCAGTCCGGTGGCGCCCCGTCGATCGCAACCGGGATCCAGCCCAGAGCGAGAAATTCCGGCGGAGGCAGCGAACTGCCTGCGCCCTCCTCCGCCCTTTCCGAAGCGAGGGAGGGGAAGAATGGGCCGGCCGGCGTTTCCGTGGTCACCTTCTGGACCGGATGGATGCCCAGTCGAAGTCGCGCCCGATAGGATGCTACCCGCAGCACATTTGTCACGCCGAGGGCCTTCACGAGCTTCAGTCGTTCCAGAAACCACATATCCGGTATTCGACCCTTGAGAGAGAAAGCCTCGGTGCGAGGGGAGTGCGCGATGGCAGGGTGAGCAAACGGGCAGGATCCTGCCGACCGCCCCGCCCAAGACCCCCTCGGCCGAACGCGTGGGGAGCCCGTCTCAACGAGGTTCCGAAACAGCAGTCATCGTGCTGCGCCTCGACAGGAAAGTCCACGCCCCAACGGCAACAATCGTCAGGCCGACGGCAGCCACCGAGAGCTGCACCGCGGAGCTCATGAGAAAGGAGGCCAACAGGGGCAGGGCAACCAATCCCGAAAGTGGCACAAACACCGCGGCACCGACGGCCCACGACGATACGCCGAGAAACCTGGCCAGGACAATGACAGAGCCGAGGCAGGATAAAGTCGATGCGAGGAGCAAGGCCACGGCCGGACTGAGATCCAGGGCATGAACACTTGCCATGGTTGCGGCCATGGACAGGACGACAAAGAGGGCCAACCCGTTGCTTACCCAGAGTCTCCCTATGGAAATCAGAAAGGAGCCGGCCAGCACGGACATCGCGACCCCAAAAAGGAGAGCGAAGCCCGAAAGCACGAGTTGGAGGTGAGTCTCGACTTCGGCAACAAAGAACGACAAGGATGGGACGATCATCGCGAGGCCCACACCGAACGCGCCGAGCAGCAGACACTCCCTGGCAACCGAAGGCAGCGCCCTCCCGCCTTCGGTGGTGCGGCTTGACAAGGGGATGATCCACGTGGCGGTGGCCGAAGCTACCACGGCAAGCGGCAGGGCAAGGGTCGAGCCCAGACCTCCGGCCCCAGCGACCACTGGCCCGAAAAACAAGCCCAGCAGAAGTCGATCACCATACTGTGTGGCAGTCTGGAGCCAACCTCGGATCACCATCGGAAAGCCGATACGGAGCAGCTGCCGGTCAACCCGTCGACGGCGTGTCGAGAACCGTCTGTTCGGCAGCAAGCTCCCGTCAAGCCGGACTCTGCTCCGAAGGGCCAACCCCTTTGCCCAGGCGCGCAAGCCCTGGGCCGCAATGAACAACAGCAGGCTCCCCGAAGACAGGACACCCAGGACCGCGATCGCCCCCACTGTGTCGATCAGGGCACCTCTGCTCATGCGCCAGCCGTCACATCGCCCACGAGCAGTCAGGCTCGTGTGCGCAGAAAAGAACAGCCCTGTCCAGTAGAGAGCGAATGCATAGACCAACCGCGAGTCCTGCACCAGGGCCAGGGCCACCGCGAGCAAGGCAGCCCCCAACAGGGAACCAAATCCGAAAGTCAGGCGCTCGGCCCTTCGCTCCAGAGCCAGGCTCGTGCGCCGCCCTGCGGCCGGCATTGTGACCGGAAGACTGGCGGACCAGCCCGGTGTCACGTTGACCGTCAACTGAACGATACTCCTGCCGATCAACCAGATGCCGAAGGCCTCGATACCGAGAAAGCGAACCGCTGCCAGGGTTATGACGAGACTTATGCTGGAAGGTACCGCCACGGACGCAGCGAGTACGTCCTTCCGCCACCATCTCACCTCGCCAGCTCGCCTCGACTGCCAAGTCCCCGCTCCCCCCGGGCCGCGACAAAGTGATCACGGAGCTCGTCCGAGACCAGGACGCCCCGATTGCCAGCGGCGTGGGCGCGCTCTCCGAGCGGTCTGAATCCGCCGAGGGAACCTTCTGCGGTCGCTTCCAGGTATCGCTGCACAGCCGAAAGATTGTCCTGGGTGCGCTGCTCGCTGTCGGCAGGTCTGCACGCTGCAGCCACCTCCTGCCGCAGCTCGTCCCCCTGACATTCCAGCGACACTCTTCCAGCCCCCTGGCCATAAAACGGAGCACTTCCGAGGAACACGGCGTTCCCCCCCCCCGCCAGAACCTGCAACATCGTTGTCGAGCCGATCCCGACCGTGGCCGCGGCGTGCGGCCAGAGTTCCGAGACCGGGGCCTGCACGGGAACCGGATGGACACCCGGGATAGACAGGAGTTGGTCCAGGAAACGCGCCGACCTTCGACCGATCGCAGCCGGGTGCTCCTTGACCACGACGGGCCCGGATGTCGTGAGACTTCGTACGACCTCGAGGGTGGCCGGATGGTACGCCCCGACGAGGGGGCCTTGCGTCCAGTAGTCGGTGCTGCATTCAGGGTAGAACTGGAGAGGAAGGAAAATATAGTCCCGGGGAAGGGCTCGAGCACTTGCAGCAGCGCGTTCCCACCGGGACGCGGCAGCCGCTCGGGAGGGGGTGGCGAACATCCTCCGCTGCAGGTGTTCCCGCCGGGGGAACGAGTAGGATTCCGGATCCCCTGCAGCCCTTCTGTAGACGAGGTTCCCCGCGGGCTTTACGGCATCGATCAGTCTGCGGCGACGGATGACCGTGCCTGAGGGCCGGTCGAGACCGATCAACCAGTCCGGCTTGTAGGTGCCGCTGTGCTTCCCGAGGCGCTGCCTTTCACCCTCCGCGATCTCCTTGTCGATCGGTCGACTGCCGAGAAGCGTACCCTGCCAGTCGGTAAACCGAAGCCGCCCCGGAAAGGGGGAGCCGACCACAGCCAGAAAGGGAACACCAAGGTATTCACAGCAAAGCCGAAAAGTGTCGAGAACGAACGAATCAACAGGAAGGGAGAGTACCGCACCAGGTTTGCGACTGTCGAGCAGCCCGAGCCACCGCCGGATCGCCTCCTCGATCAGTCTCCTGGCATCTGCGAACTCGATCCCTCTAAGATGTCGGCAGCGCCGCTGGACCCCTTGCCACTCTCCCACCGCCCCCGCAATCACCTTCTCCACATCCACCGATTGAAGGGGTCTGGCATGTTTCCACCACACCCCACCTCGCAACTCGACCAGCCGTTCGTCGGACACCAGATCGACGCTCCCGCCGAAACCCAGCCCCTCCGCGAGCTGGGGGAGTCTCTGAAAGTAGCCGCGGCGGGCAAATACGAGGATGCGATCAGGCATGGTCAAGCCGAGTTGCCCCGCTCCGCCTTTCGGACATGCCTGCCAGCCCCCCCAGGAAAAGCCAGATCAGCGGGTTCTGCAAGATGGTGAAGACGCTGAGGGTCACGACGAGAAGACCAAAGCCCGCCAGCCCAACCGCCTGTCTTCGAGCGTTGAGGATCGCCCATGTCTGTCTCCATCTGAGCACAAACACTCCCCAGATGAGGAAGTAGAGGAACCCCCCCAGCGGTGCGCCCACGAAGAACATCAGAGCCAGCGGACTCACGTGGACGGTACTCCGCTCGCCACTCTCAACCTGAATTACCCCGCCCGCGCCAGCCCCGAACACGAACTCGAGCGGACGCTCCTTCCATCGCTGAACGAGATGCTCCACTTCAACATTTCGTCCTGCTGTGCCTCTTCTCCAGTCAATCTCTCCAGGTGCCCCGAGGAAATAGGAAAACCTGTGCACCACAGGGTGCTGGCTTGCCAATGCCTGCTCGTACACCTTGCCGAAAGAGCCGGAAAGGGCCATGCCGACAGTAGCGATGAGAAAAAGCAGCGCCCAACGCTGCCGGAATAGCACCATCCACAGGAAAAGCATTGCCACCGCGGCAACGATGGGTCCCCTCTTTCCTCCGAGGAAGATCGCTGCACCGGAAAGAATGCTGGTTCCCGGACTACCGGTAATGAGGCCTACCGCAAAGGCCGGGAACGCTCCCTCGGTGCTGAGCCCAAAGTAGACGGAAGCTCCCAACGCATTTGCGATCCAGATGATCACAACCCCGACTACCACGCCCACCAGCCCAAGCGTGCACACCCGGCCAAAGAACGGCCCATCAACCATCAGCCAGGCAGAATAATGTACCGCAGAACGCAATACCGCAGCTGCCAATACCAGTCGGAGCAAGTTTCCACCTACATCAAACCAATCCCCACCCATATAGATCGTAAGGCCAACGGCATAGTAAAGTGTAACGATCAGCGCCCCACCCAGAATGAGAAAGGATTTTCCGAGTGGACCTCTTCTCGTAACCGCTGACGCAAGAAACAGGAGGGTGTAGGCAATCAGGGAAAAATAGAAGAGGCCGGCCCCGTACGCCGCTCCCTGGGTGAAGCGGATCGTCTTCATGGCATGAAGGGAAGGGCCCACAAGCAGATTGAAATAAAGAAGATAGAGTCCCAGCCGAAACCAGATGTCGGGGCGGACCTCAAGCGTCCGAGTGTCCTCCCGCGCCGGAGGGGGTTCCCGAGCAAGTACGCTATCCAAGGTACTCCCACCTCATCGCCGTTCCCATGGGGAGGTCCCTTGTCACGCGAAGTCCGAGCAGGCTCCCAAAATGCCTTGGAGGCAGTCCATAGCCCGGTCTTACTACCCTCAGATTCCGGGTCGTCAGGACATCTCCTTTCGAGACGTCCTGAGCGATGTAGACCGATCGCCGAAAGCGCATGGACGACGCTTCGGCGGGCAGCGGCCCATAACGGATCCCGCCCAGAGCCTGCCAGGCCCGCTCAGTCTCCTCCACAAGGGCACGCATTTCCGCCGGCTCCATCGAGAATGCGCTATCGACGCCCCCGTCCGCACGATCGAGGGTGAAGTGCTTCTCGATGACTGTGGCACCAAGCGCCACCGATGCGACGGCGGCACCGACCCCCAGCGTATGATCGGAGAGGCCGACTTCGCAATCGAAGAGTTCACGGAGGTGGGGAATGGTCCTGATGTTGGTGTTCTCCGGAGAAGCGGGATAGGTGCTCGTACACTTGAGCAGGATCAGGTCCCGGCACCCATGGGTCCGTGCTGTCCGCACGGTCTCATCCAGTTCCGAAAGGGTGGCCATCCCGGTCGAGACGACCAATGGCTTCCCGGTCGAAGCGACCTTGCGAATCAGGGGCAGGTGCGCGTTCTCGAAAGAGGCGATCTTGTAGCAGGGAACCTCCAGGTCCTCGAGGAAGTCGACGGCGGACTCGTCGAACGGAGTGCTGAACGCGACGAGTCCGCGCTCCCTTGCACGCTCGAAGATCGCCGCATGCCACTCCCACGGCGTAAAGGCGACCTGGTATAGGTCGTGAAGGCTCTGGCCGTGCCAGAGGCTATCCTCATCGTCAATGAAGAAATCCCCGGTAGAGAGCGGGAGCGTCATGGTGTCCGCCGTATACGTCTGGATCTTGAAGCCGTGTGCCCCAGCCGCCGCCGCAGCATCCACGATGTCCAGCGCTCGCTCGAGGGACTGGCTGTGATTGCCCGACATCTCCGCAATGACAAAGGGGGGCACCTGGGGACCGATGCTTCGACCTCCGATCTTCATGGCTCATCTGCCTCCGGGCTCGAATATGTATTGACGTCGGCGAGAATAGGCAAGTATGCAATGGCGGGTCACAATGGGTCCATGCGCAGACGATACATTCGGCCCCTCCACTCGAAGAAGGCTGGATAGCGATCCTCGTCGACCACCCGCATGAGGTCGAACTGCTCCGCAATCGTGCGCTTCGGATCGATCTCGCTGTCTGCGGGGGTTCGCCGAGGATAGTACGTCGCATCCCCCTGTTGTTCGATAGCCGTCTGTGCAGTGCCACCATACCCCGAGACGAACGATCGACAAAGCCGAAGGGTTGCATCCGCCAGCAATGTACGCAGTTCATCGAGCACCTCGGTGCCCTCGAGCTCCAGCCGTGCTTGTGCGAAGATCGGGCCTGCATCGACCGCGTCCACGGCCTCGATCAGAGACACGACAAGATACGAGGCCCCCTCCAGTACTTCCCACGTCATTGGAGACCAGCCCCGTCCCCTGGGGAGGTCGCTTCCATGGACAACCAGATTGTGAACATTCAGCGCGAGCCGCTCGGGGGGCACGATCTGTCCGCACCCAAGGAAGAATGCCAGGTCGCCCCGGGCCAGTTCTGCAGGACGATGCACCCAGCGCACGTAGTGCCCTGCGCTCACCCACCCCGACACCAGCTCGGGAATATGGGTGTTGAACCAGTTGTCCTGGTCCGACAGAACGGTCAGCCTGAGGCCCTCTCCCTCCTCGGCGTCATTCTTGGGTGGCCTCTCCTGCGCTGCGGCCCCGGGGTACGGAGCGACCGGTCCAATTCCGGCCCCTCTCGAGAACATCGAGTCTGCCACCCGCTCTGTCCCCAGCCCGTCCGTGACCTTCCAGGCTTCCAAGGCGAGGGCCGCCAGCGAGGTCGGATCGTCTAGAAATGTGCGCAGGGCAAGCGCCAGATCCGCATCCTCCACCGTTCGGGACGGGCCCAGAAAGCAGATCCTGCCGTCCCTTGCCAGAGCCTGGTTGAAGGGGATCTGGTTGGGGGCCATGCCTGTCACGACAGAGGGAAGACCAAGGGCGCAACGCTCCCACGTGGACGTCCCCCCCCCTGCGAGCGCGAGATCCGCCTGGACAGCGAGGTCCAGGAGGGTGTCCCGCACGTCATGCACGGTGGTGAGAGGGCGGGAGTGGGCCAGACCCAAAACTTCCTCGCGGTGCGGCGTATTCGGTCCCATCACGACATCCGCCGCGAGCCCCGCGAACTCCGGACGGGCGAGGACGCGGAGCGCTCGAACCGTCTCTCCCGTGAGATCGGAACCGCCGTAATACACAAGAAGCCTGGCCAAGGGCCCCCGCCGGGGCCGTACGAAGCTCCGCGCGATGGCGTACTCCGGATCCAGCAAGGAGAACCCTGGGCCCAGGAGCCGCCGCGCAGCGGTCGGGACGAGTCCCTCGTATCGAGCCTCCGGAGCGCTGAAGTAGTTCTGATCCAGCAGGAGGTCGCAGTCGTGCGGACGATTCGCTAGGTCGTCGATCACGGCGATGCGGCCGACCCGTTCCCGAAGCGCCCTGTGCCACGATGCATCGAGGCCGTAGTGATCCACCACGAGCCAGTCGATGACAGCATCTCCGAAGGCGTCCAGCGTCTCCGCCGCATCCTGATGGGAAGACACCCCCAGCCACGCCGGGTAATCATCATCCGCCGCGCCAGAGGTATCCTGCGCAGGCGGTGAGAGGGTCACGACAGGGAAATCGTGCTTCTCAATCCGTTCGCGGAGGTGCCCGTCATGCCGGCGGTGCACGAAGAAACATTCGGCGCCTCTGTCGCGAAGGCGCCTTGCAAGGGTCAGGCACCGAGCAACGTGGCCGGTGCCGATGCGAACGGAGGCGTCGACTCGGAAGGCTACACGAATCATGACAGGCGTGGCTCCATTGTTCACCATGCCGTCCACCCCCCGTCAACCGGGATGTTTGCGCCGGTGATGTAACTCGACGCCGGAGAGAGAAGAAACACCACTGCCCAGGCGACTTCGTGAGGCAGACCCGGGCGTCCCATGGGGACCTTCGCGGAGAGGCGTTCGACAAGGGCGGGCTGCTCCAGTTGAACGTGCTCGGAGGGGAAGGGACCGGGGGCGAGACTGTTGACCCTTACATTTCGGGGCGCCAGGTGACAAGCCAGATAACGCGACATCTGGATCAACCCACCCTTCGTGGCTCCGTAATGGGGAGGGTTCCTGGAGCGTTCGTCGGGATACGCTGACGGGTCCGGACTGACCATCCCGTACATCGAGGCGATGTTGACGACCGAACTGCCACCCGGGCGGTCCTTCGCCGACCTCGCCAGCAGGTCCAGGAGAAGGCGCGTCAACTCGAATGGCGCCACAAGGTTGAGGGCGCATGCGTGCTGGAAATCCTCGGCCCGAATGTCGTCGATGGACCCGGCCCTGCCTCCGTAAGCGTTGTTCACGATCCCCGTCAGGCTCCCCCCATCCGAGGCAAGCTTCTCGACGGCCCGAACCCGGCTCTCGTCATCTGCCAGGTCGACGACCAGCACCGACGCCGTGTCAGGTCCGCCCTCTCCCCGCAGGTCATCTGCCATCCGGGACAGCGTCGACCGCGTTCTTCCCGCGAGCACGATTCGACCGCCTGCAGCCACGATCGCACGTCCGATCGACCGGCCAAGATGACCGGCCGCTCCTGTCAGCAGCACTCGCTGGCCATCGAGTCGGAATGGGTCCAGTTCAGGCATTGGACCACCGTCGCGGGTCGAGGAGCTGAGTCGGCACATCACCCAGTCGCGCGCGGACGAGGTCCACCTCCTCACCGGAAAGTGGCACGGTAGACGCCAGGGCCAGGGTCTCGTCGAGCTCACCGGCATCCTGAACGCCGATGACGGCCGCATCCACCCAGGGTAGTCCTCGCACATACGCGAGGCAGAGATCCAGACGATTCCGTCTGCCCAGCTCGGGTGCGAGGTCGTCAAGTCGCGAGAGCAGACCGGTTCCGCGACTGGCCGAGAGAGGCCACCTCTCTCCGTTGCCGAGGAGCAAACCCTGCAGGAAGACGCTCCGGGCGTGAACGGTCACATCGGGGCGCGCCTCGAACGCCGCCTCGACATCCGGTCGGTCCCACCGGCGATCCAGGATATTGACTGGAATCTGCAAGTGACCGAGGGATGGTTCATCAAGGGCTGTCATGGCCTGCTCCGGATCATACACCGAGACGCCGATCCTGTCGACGATGCCTTCCCTTCTCAATTCCTTCAGTGCCATCCAGTGTTCGCCGCCCCGCGCCTTGAAGTCGTCCCAATCGTGAAGCAGCGCCGCCGCCAGAGCCCGAGTTCGCAGACGGAAGAGGGACCGGTAGACGCTCCCGGACGTGGAGATCCCGGCCCCCCGCTGGGGCGGAACCTTCGTCACGAATTGCATCTGAGGAACTTGCGTCTCCTCGACGGCGCGCCCGGTCCGCGTCTCCGCATCACCATAGGACGCTGCCGTGTCGATCCAGCGGACTCCAGCAGCGATGGCCTTCCGGACGACCTCGAACGCCACATGCTCCGAGGGCTTGCCTCGGATATTCGTGATTCCGTAGTCCATCCCCAGCTGAGCAGTCCCCAGAACCAGCCAACCCATGTCCCCTCCAGATGTGCGTTTCCCGGCACTGACAAGGCGTTCGGCAAGTTCGCTCCAGGGAACGGAAACCGGATGCGGGCAGTCGAAGAGCTTCGCCACGGCAAGGTAGTCTTCAAGCGTGTCCACCGTGCATCGAAAGTCTGAAAGATCCGGAAGTCCGAAGTCCCGATGGCTTGCGATTGAACCCGGATATTCGCTGCGAACCCATGTGGTGACGTGCTCCCGATCCGAAACATCGTGCATTCGGCTCCCCGCGTGGCGGAGAAGTCCGACGGTCAGCACCTCCGCACTCAGGCCATACGGCAGGCCGTCGCGCGGGGAATGTGTGAAGATACAGGGCATCCCGGAATCCTGGTGCAACCGGAGGAGTCGCCGCACAAAATCTGCGTCAGGGAGGGGATTGTCCCCGGTTACCCGCACGGCGAGGTCCGAGTCGTCGAGGTCTGCAGTGGCCAGGATGAAGCGACCCAGGACGTCGGAGAGGGAGCCCCGGACGACCCTTACATCCTTGCGTTCAAGCGTGTGCGCAAGCAGGTCGTCATCCTCGTGGTCGGAGGTGGCGACCACGACCTCGAGTCCGTCCTGCCCGAGGCGCTGGGCACAGAGCAGAACGAGGGGGATCCCTCCAACCGGGAGCAGCGACTTCGCCGGAAGCCGGCTCGATCCGGTGCGAGCCTGCAATACGATACGAACCCTCGCCTCGGATGTCATTCCTTCCCCATTTCCCTCCTGACGACCCGCACCACCTCCGCCAGGTCTTCTTCACTGAGCGTGGGAAACATTGGCAGGCTGATGGCGCTGGCGTAATATGCCTCCGCTTCGGGCAGCCCTGGATGCGGTCCGCATTGGCGAACGAAATCCGGCTGGCGATAGACGGGGATGTAATGCAGATTCACTCCGATGCCGGCGTCCCGGAGACGTTCGAAGAGGGCTCGATGCCGGGCAGCGTCCGGGGTCTGAATCCGGATGACATAGAGGTGGAAGGCGGAAGTGCACAGGCCGTCGACGTGGGGGGTGGTGAGTGGCAGATCGTCGAACGCCTCATCATACCGATCCGCAATCGCATTCCGCTGTTCCACGTACCCGGCCAGACGCGCCATCTGGCTGATACCGAGCGCCGCCTGGATGTCTGTCATGCGATAGTTGTAGCCTAGCGTTGTCTGTTCGTAGTACCACGGCCCATCCGGCTGGTCGCTGGTCATCCGTTCCGGATCTCGCGTGATTCCGTGGACGCGCAGCAGTGCCATTCGCTCGGCCAGTGCGTCGTCGTTCGTGAGCGCCATCCCGCCCTCGCCGGTAGTGATGATCTTGACAGGGTGGAAGCTGAAGACGGTGATATCGCTGAACTCACAGCTCCCGACGGCTTTTCCGGCGTAGCTGCCGCCGATGGCGTGCGACGCATCCTCGATGATTCGGAACCCGAATCGGGCGCCGAGGGCATGAATCCGCTGCATGTCGCAGGACTGCCCCGCGAGATGTACCGGGATCACCACCTTCGGAAGCCGCCCCCCTGCAGCCGCCGTGATCAGCTTCTGCTCAAGGGCGATGGGCGAAAGATTGTACGTTTCCGGATCGATGTCGACCCAGTCCACCTCCGCGCCGCAGTAACGCGCACAGTTGGCGGTGGCCACGAAGGTGATGGGGCTGGTCCAGACGAGGTCGCCGGATTCGACCCCCAGCGCAGCACAGGCTGCGTGGAGCGCGGACGTGGCGCTGTTCATTGCCACCGCGTGTCGTGCCCCGACCGTCCGGGCAACGACCCTTTCGAAGTGCGGTACCGCCGGACCCTGGGTCAGAAAGTCGGAGCGAAGCACCGCCTCCACGGCCCGAATGTCGGCCTCCGTCACCTCCTGCCGTCCATAGGGAATCATTCGATCACACCTCGAAGTTGGGATCAACGTGCTCCCGCAGGAGCGACCGGATCTCCCCGACCGAAAGGAACTCGTCGTTCGCACCACTGTTGTATGCGAATCCGTTCGGCACTGGTTGGCTACCCGTCCCCCTGCAATATTCGCCTTTCGAATAGTCGGCGGCATGAGGCAGGATGGCGAAGCGAGGGCCCAGGTCCACCGTGTTGAGGCTGTCGCTCGCCGTGATCATCTCTTCGTGGACTTTCTCGCCGGGGCGGATTCCCACCACCTTCTGCTCGCACTTGGGAGCAATGGCTGTGGCCAGGTCCGTGATCCGGTAACTGGGGATCTTTGGGACGAACACCTCACCGCCTTCCATGGCCTCGAGCGCCCACAATACCATCTCCACCCCCTCGCTGAGGGTGATGTTGAACCTGGTCATGTCCGGGTGCGTAATCGGAAGAACACCCTTCGCTCGCTCCTTCAGGAAGTAGGGGACTACCGAACCCCTGCTCCCCAGCACGTTTCCGTACCGAACGACCGAAAAGCGCAGGTCCCGGGGACCGCGGATATTGTTCGCGGCTGTGAACAAGCGGTCCGAACAAAGCTTGGTGGCACCGTAGAGATTCACTGGGGCCGCAGCCTTGTCGGTGGAGAGGGCCACCACGCGTCTGACCTCGGTGTCCAGGCAAGCTTCGATCACGTTCTGGGCACCTAGCACGTTCGTCTGCACAAACTCGAAGGGGTTGTATTCCGCAGCCGGTACCTGTTTGAGCGCAGCGGCGTGGACCACGTGCTCGACCCCCTCGAAGGCCCGCCGGAGGCGCAGCGGATCTCGCACGTTTCCGAGGAAGAATCGGAGCGCCGGGTGCTTCCCCAGGGCGAGTTGCATCTCGTACTGCTTAAGTTCGTCCCGGCTCAGGATGACCAGTCGCCGAATCCGCGGCCAGCGGTCCAGGATCGTGCGGACGAAGGCCTGTCCGAACGAGCCCGTCCCCCCCGTAATCAGGAGGCTGCGGTCGTTCAGGTCGAGGCCCGAATGGGTGAGTGATTGGTCTGTCATGGGTCGGTTGTCAGCCTTGGCTTCGTTAGCGCTGGGTGCGTTGGCGGTGTCTCCCACGTCCTCTTCGTCCTCCCTGACTGGCCCGGATGGCTTCATGACTCGACCACCTTCATCGACTCAAGGACCGAATCTCCGAGTCCGTTCAGGATGTCGACCGCGTGCCGGAAGGTGGTAACGAGCTCCGTGTCGCCGCACACCTCCCTGATTTCTCCCGGAGCGCGGGACCTACGAGTCCCCCGCGCCTTTGGCCCTGCCTGGCATCGTCGTCATCGACGATGCCCACGACCTCGAGGTCCAGCCCGCGGGCCAGCGGAAGCGTCACTTCCATGATCCGGCCCGCGCCGAAGGGGACCCGTCGGCGGGGCCCTTCGGCGCGCAGTTCCTGCAGGCGGCGGGCGATGTAAGCCTGGATCGCCCGGAAGCTCTGGACCACGGACTGGTCGTGCTCGAGGCTCAGGCGGCGACGGTAGACCTGGCCCCGAGCGGTCAGGCGGTAGGAATAGGGCCGAGCCGAATCTTCCACCTCGACCCGCCCTTCGCCCACCAGCTCACGGATCAGTCGGTTGACACGGGTCGGCGCGAGCCCCACCCGGATGCCCAGCGCCCGCTGGGAGATGTTGCCCTCCCGTGCCAGCAGGTCCAGCACCAGAAGATGCTGAGCAAGCTCCTCCGGCGAAGAGAAGCGCTCCGTTTCAGGTTGTTTCATGGTGAAACGCTCGTTTCAAGTTGAAACCCCAATGACCGAAAAAGGCGGGTGCGAGCTGAAATGCGGCGAGTGAGTGTAAGCTCGCGCTCGCAGCCGGGCGCGCTTCGCGCCCTTCAGTCCCATGAAGTGAGAGAACAACGCGCTCCCGTGGGTCCCTGAGCTTTGCTACGCTTTCGATGTTCTGGACTCGCTACCCGGAGCGGGCCACCGGTGCCACCATGCCACGATCCAATCGCACGGCGGTAGCCTGCCGGAGGGCTTCGATCCGGATGGCCACGTGGGCCTCTCCACGCATCTCGAGCAGCGCGCCCATCATGCCGCGAAACGGCCCGGTGGTGATGACGACCCGATCACCCGGGGACAGGGGATCGACGCTTTCGGGAAGTTCGCCCGTCTCCTCGATCCCTCGAACCAGGTGTCGTACCGCCTCGATCTCGTCCTCTCGCACCACGGCGGCCGCGCCTCCTGACCGCACGACCCCGGCCACCCCGGCCACGCCAAGTGCACGAGGGAGCTGGATCTCGGACACCCGGGCAAACACGTATCCCGGAAAGAGGGGCACCGGCACCCGCTTCACCCGGTCCGACCACTGGCGCTTCATGCGCGCCTGCGCTGAAAAGGTCTCAAACCCGCCCTGGGTCAGTCGACCCGCCACGACCCGCTCGGACCGGGACCGGGTGTGAAGTGCCCGCCAGGGTGCGTGGCTCGAAGCCGGCGGGACATTCACTGCCGCCGGGCTCATCCGGTGCGCGCAGCTGAAGAGGAACGTACCCGGAGGGTCCGGACTGCCTCGTCCCTGCTCGGGCCTCGGGGCCTGACCAGATGCAGGAGAGCCCCGATAGCGGGCTCCAGCTCGACCGCGCAGTTCCGGGCCAGCTCGACCACGGTCTGCAGGTCCTTCTCCGACGTCCTGGCGGCCGGCGAGCGGAGGATTCGTACCCCTTCGAGCGATGTGTCCCGAAGGTCCTCGTCGGTTCCCACAAGGCGCTCGTGAAGCTTCTCCCCGGGCCGCAGCCCGGTGAATTCAAGCTTGATGTCGATTCCGGGCCGCTTCCCCCCGAGGCGAATGAGATTGTGGGCGAGTTCCACGATGGACACCGACTCGCCCATCTCCAGCATCACAATCTCGCCCTTGGCCTCCTCCAAGAGTCCGGCCTGGAGTACCAGTTGCGCGGCCTCCGGGATCGTCATGAAATAGCGGGTCACGTCCGGGTGGGTCACCGTCACGGGTCCACCCCGGGCGATCTGCTTCTGAAAGAGGGGGATGACGCTGCCATTTGAGCCCAGAACGTTCCCGAAACGAACGGCGGTGAAGCGGGTGTTCGGGTAGCGATCCTGCGTCCGCTGCACCACGATCTCGGCAGCCCTCTTCGTGGCTCCCATGACATTTATCGGGTCGGCGGCCTTGTCCGTGCTGATGAAAACGAATCGCTCAACCTGGGCCCGCCCCGCCGCCTGGGCCAGCTTCCACGTGCCCAGCACATTCGTATAGATCGCCTCTGACGGGTTGTGCTCCATTAGCGGCACATGCTTGTACGCGGCGGCGTGGAACACCTGGTGAGGGCGGACGCGCTCGATGATCGCCTTCATGCGTGCCTCGTTGCAGAGGTCGGCGACCACGGCCTCGAGTCCGAGCGCCGGATGCTGGTGTCGCAGTTCCAGGTCGATCCAGTAGAGCGCGCTCTCGGCCTGGTCCAGAAGCACGAGGTGGTCTGGCCTGTTCGCGGCGACCTGCCGTGCCAGTTCCGAGCCGATGCTTCCTGCCGCGCCGGTCACCAGTACGGTCTTGCCTTCCAGGTCGCGTTCCAGTTCGGGGAGCTCGAGCGAAACCGGCTCCCTGCCCAGCAGGTCCTCGATCCGAAGTGGCCGGAGGCGGTCCCTGCCGCGCTCGGCATGGATCAATGCCTGGATTCCAGGGAGCACCTTGAAAGGAAGTTCGACGGGCTCGAGTTCCGAAACGATCCGGCGGAGCGTGGCTGGCCGCGCCGAGGGAATCGCAATTGCGATCTCATCCGGCCGCACGGCCTCGAGGACTTGAGTGGCTTCGGAAACCGCCCCGAGCACCGGAATTCCCTGAACGCGTGTGCCCCTCTTGAGCGGATCGTCATCCAGGAATCCGACCACACGGTAGCCTGAGGGCATGCGGTTGATCTCGCGAGCCAGGACGTTGCCTGCCTCCCCCGAGCCGACGACTACAAGGCGCCGGCGGGGCGGCTCGCCGTCTCGAACGCCGCGGTTCCATGCCCACTCCGTTCCTCGCCTGTAGAGCACCCACATGGCCGCGACGCCCAGGGTGAACACCGCCCATTCGATGAGGACTACCGACCACGGCACATTCGGGAGCGCGGGAAAACCGCGAAACAGGCTCGCAAAGAGAGCGCTCGACAGGGTCGAGGCGCAGCCAAGCCTCAGCACGTCATCCACACCGACGTACCGCCACCGCCCCTCCATCAGGTGCATGGCTCGCCCGACCGCCAGGCGGAGTACGATCAGCGTTCCGAGTTGCAGTGGGATCGCAGCCGTGTAGGCTGAGGGAATGGCGAGATCGAAGCGCGCTGCGTACCCGATCAGGAACGCCACGGCCGTGGCCAGGGCATACGCTGAGTACGCGACCGGCGCACGATGACGACGGGCGAGATTCAGCAGGGTCCCCGCTGTGCGGGAATCCGATCGTTCGTCCCGCCCGAGTGGCTGGGACACTCTATCGTTCAAGACGTGCCTCACTTGCACGAGAAGCATTCAGCGCAACAATGCGAATTACCTCGATTGGACAGGGGTGCGGAGGATCTTTACTCCGTGCTGCCGTAATAGCCGTAGGAGTAGTAGGCGCCGTACTTTTCCGCCTCTCCGTCGGGATCGTTCATCACGGAGCCCAGGAGGGTGGCCCCGACAGTGTGAAGCTGGCGGGCCGCATAGCGGACCGCTTCGATCTCGGTCTCCCCGGCTCTCACTACCATGATGACCCCATCCACGGCCGCCCCCAGGATGGAGCTGTCCGCACCGCCGGAGAGCGGCGGCGAGTCCAGGATCACCATGTCGAAGTTTTCCTGCAGTACCTGCAGAACCTCACGAGTTCTCGCGCCCCCCAGGAGTTCCGTGGGGTTCGGAGGCAGGGTGCCTGATGGCAGGATGAACAGGTTTTCCGCAGGAACGAAGGGACGCGCACATTCTTCCAGCGTCGCCTGACCCAATACAAGTTCCGTCATGCCGGGGCGGCGCTCCATTCCGAACAGCTCGCCCACGCGCGGCTTTCTCAGGTCACAGTCTACCAGGACCACGGACAGCCCCTGCTGGGCGTACGTAATGGCCAGATTTGCCGCCGTCGTCGTCTTGCCCTCCCCGGGATTCGCGCTCGCGACCACCACGGCGCGCAGGGGCTTGTGATGCTGGGCATAGAGGAGGTTGGTGCGCAGCGTCCGGAATGCCTCGGCCTCAGAAGAGCGCGATTCATGCAGGGTCACCAGTTCCCGTCCCCCGCGAGCACCATTACTGCTTGCCGCTGCATGTTTGAGCCGCTTGCGCCCCCCGCTCGACAACCTCGGAATGATGCCCATGGTGGTTACCTGCATCGCATCTTCCATGTCTTCCCGGCGACGCACCTTGGTGTTCAGCATCTCCAGCAGGAAGGCCCCCCCGGAACCGACCATCGCCCCCAGCATCAGGCCGAGCACAAGCATGAGCGGCAGTCCCGCCTGTTCGGAAGTGTGGGGGGTCGGGGCCAGGTCCACGATCTGGACAGGTCCCTCCTCGACCGCTTCGGCCATGCGGGCTCGGTAGAATTCATCCTGAAGCTGCTCCATGGTTCGTCGGATCGAAGCCACGTCCTGGAGCAGTCGCTCCTCCTCGGCCAAGGCCTGTGGACGGCCGGCGATCTGTGCTGCGGTGCGGGCCCGCAGGTCCGTCATGGCGGCCAGTCTGGCGTCCAGGTTCTGCATGTGACTGCGAACCGCGGACTCAAGACGGCCACCGGTGGTAGCGATCTGCTGATCGATTCGGGCCACGTCAGGGTTCGTCTGGGAGAGCCCCCAGGGGCCGCTGGTGAGGGCCTGGCGCTCTGTCTCGAGTTCCATCAGCTGGGCGTGGAGCGAAGACACGACCGGGTTCGCCGCGACCTCCGGCGTGGCGACAATCGCCTGGATCCGCTCGCCCATTTCGCCGGGGTCAGCCGATCCGAGTTCTCCGAGAATGGACTGGTACATGCTGCGGTCGGCGAGGAGCTCTTCTCGCCTCATCTCGATGTTGATCAACCCCAATTGTTCTTCGGTCCCCTGTGCCTGCGTACTTACCACCTGCTCGTCGCTTCGGAAGGCCGTCAGGTAACCTTGTGCTTCTCTCAGGGTCGTGTCGGCGACTGCCAGCTGCTCTTCCAGGAACTGACGGCGCCGCTGTGATTCGGCTCGGGCTTCGGAAGCGGTCCGTGCCTGGAAGACCTGCACCGCCCGGTTGGCGAGACGCTGTGCGACGTCGGGATCCGTGGCCGTGTAGCTCACATCGACCACATTGGTCTCCGGACGGGGCTGGCTCGTCAGGTTACGCCCCACCAACTCTATGGCCTGGTCCCGACTGAGAAGTTCGAACGAGGCCTGGTCTACCCCGGGGTGCTCGTCAACGCGGAAACTGATGCCCCCGACGGTCGCACGCTGCCCGTAGGAGACGTTCACGGAGGCGTGGCCCCGCGCCGATGTCACGCCAAGTCCGGTCGAGGAGAACTCGAGGGTCAACGTATCATCGAGGGCGAAGGCCTCGACCGTCACCTCCTGGAGTGCCTGCTGCGCCGCGTTGGCATGCAGGCCAATGAGCCGGAGCCCCTCTTCGTCAACGATCTGGGCCAGAACCGTACGGCTCCTGAGCACTTCGAGAGACGACCGAATGGGGTCGGCCCCCGAGCGGGCGGGATCGACCGAGCCCAGGCGTTCCGACATCTGGGTGCGCGGGTCTTCGATCTGGATCACTGCCGTCGCGCGGTACCGGGGCTCGCGGATCTCGTGGACGCCCCATGCCAGCGCTCCTCCCACGAGAACGCAGGCGAGAATCAGCCAGATGCGACGCCGCAGGATCTGGAGCAGCTCGCTCAGTTCGATCGAGTCGTTCGGCGGAGGCGGCTGCCCGTTCGGCCAGGAGCCGCCCCGGGCTCCGCCCTGATCGGCATAGCCATGGGGGGCGGCCCCCCCGATCAGCCCCTGAGGATGCCCGGGAATCGGGTCGCGGGGAACGAGGTTGCTCATGATCTATCGCCCCTGGGCGAAGCGAAGGATGGTCGCGAGGCTCCCCGCAACGGAGATGATCGGAACCACGTAATCCCGCATGATCCGGCGATCCCGGTCCACCAGGATCTCGTCGCGGGACCGGATCGTTGTGTTTCGGTAAGGAACCGCAGGGTCGGTGAGGTCGATCAGGTAGTCCACCCCCTCCCGACGTAGGATCACTCGCTCCAGCAGTCCCCGCTCGCTGGGTCCCCCTGCCAGGGCCACGGCCTGGGCGATCGTCGTACCCGGACGGAGGAAGTGGATGTCAGGGACTCTCACCTCGCCTCCGACGGCCACTTGGAAGAATGCCTCGATGACGAAATTGGGCTCCTCCTCGAACTGCTGGAGGAAATCACGGAGACGACGTTCCACGGATTCCACCGGCTCGTCGGCCACCCGGATCTGCCGATAGAGCGGATGCGCGATCACCCCCTGCTCGTTCACGAAAAACTCGCCGGAAAATTCTTCCTGACGCCACACCTGGATACGGAACTTGTCTCCCGGCTGAACGATTCCGGCCGTTTCGGTAGGGATGGCGGCGGCATCCTGGATCTGAAGTGCGTGGGCGGGGGCTGCATGAAAGCAGAGGATTCCGGCCGCCAGAACGCACGCTGATGCCGTGAGCGGGATTGCAGATGTGAGGGTACGCACCGTGAAGAAGCTCCGGGACGACGTCGTGGAATTCGGGGAGATGCTTGCAAGGACAGACTGGTATTGCAAGATGCAGACCGCGACGATCGTTCCCGGGAGTGGTCAGGGGCCAAGCGTAAGAAGTGACGGCAGAACTCAAGTTTGCACATGAGCAGAAAAAGCCCGGAAGAGAGTGCTGTCAGGCACGCAACTCAGAGACTCCGGAGTCGCTCCGCCGGCTATCCGGACGAGCCCGGCGGCGGGATTCCGACACATGGGGACCCCGAGCACCGAAGCCTGCCGAACGGCCGCTTCGAGCAATCCGTTCATAACCCTCCGAACGCCCTGGGTCATCGGCTCCAGGGGGTGGGTGGGCCCCGCGTCCCGTCGGAAGATTCCGGGGTGCGGTCAACGGGAGCGGGGCCCGCAGGAGCAGCCGCCAGCCACGCGCCCCCCGTCAAGCCGTCAGATCGCCGTCTTCCGGTGAACCATCATGCGGAGGAGGCCGTTGATCGCCGCGTGCAGGAGCGCATAGACGATGATCGCGATGATGATGGGGACCACGAGCGTGTATCCCCCCTCCGCGGTGGGGCTGTCCACGATGCCGCGGAAGGGCGCGTAGAACGGGTTCGTCACCACGTCGATGAACTGCACGAAGCCGTTGGTCGTCCTCGCCGCCACCAGCGAGAGCACGAGGCGGATGGCGAGGAGCCCGTAGAGAAGGCCAAACGCATAGTCGAACACCTGCGAGATGCGTGCGACGCCACGGGCCCGGCCCAGGGCACGACCCGTTCCCGCCACCTCGTCCATGGCGTCGGTACGCATGTCGCTCGCGATGTGATCGAGCCTGGACGCATCCTCCACGCCGCCACGCTCCGCGCGCTGCGCGATTTCCTCGTTCACATCCCGTTCCACGGCCCGGGTGGTCGCGCCGTGATCTGCGACCCGTCTGGCTTCGTCTGCGGCAAGCATGTCGTCCTTCATCCGGATCCCCCTCCATGACCTGGTTTCGCCCTGCGCACCGAACCGACCGAGAGCGTAGGTCATAGCTAGCCGAGGGGGTTCACACATACAATCGCCCCAAAGGACTACTCCGGGGGCAATCGTCCCGCGGCGTTGCCCTCGCCGATCCCGGTGCTGCCTCCCGCCCCCCTCGCCTCCCCGCTCGCCGCGCCGCGCCTCCGCTCCACCAGCGCCTCATCCACCAGCGTCCGGAACCCCTCCCGGAAGCCGCCGCCCCCGGCAGGGGAGACCTGGGCCATGACGACGGCCACCCATCCCTCTTCCGGATCGATCCAGAAGCGTGTGCCGGCCGATCCGTCCCACCAGAACTCGCCGGGGTGCGCCGTGTGACCATACGCCGACGGGTCCAGGACCACCGCCATCCCCCCGAGGCTCCACCCCGATCCGGCCCAGTACCCGCGAGGGAGGAGCGGCAGAAGCTCCTCCGGCACGGCATTCCCCCGGATCCTCTCCAGGGTCAGCGGCTCCAGGAGCGGACCCCCGGACGCCCCGGCCCCCGGGGCTCCGTCCAGCAGGGCCTGCCCAAACCGCAGGAAGTCGTCCACGGTGGTGACAAGCCCCACTCCGGCGCTGGCCAGGGCCCGCAGCTCGGTCACCGGGATCGACTCCATCTCGTGAGGGGCCAGCCGCCCCCCGGCCCCGGGGCGATACACGGGCGCGAGCCGGTGCTCACGCTCCGCATCCACGAAGAACATCGTCTCCGTCATCTGGAGCGGCCCGAAGATCCGTTCCTGGAAGAAGGTCTCCAGCGGCTGGCCCGACACCACCTCGATGACCCGCCCGAGCACCTCCGAGTGCATCCCGTAGCGGAAGGCCGTACCGGGGTCCTCGAAGAGCGGGAGGGCCGCCACCCGCTTCACGACCTCCTCCAGCGGCAACTCCCACCCGTGGACGTCGTGGGCCCGGTAGAGCGCCGAACTCCGGCTCCCGATCCCCGAGGTGTGGACAAGGAGATGGGCCAGGGTCACCGAACCCCGGCGGAGTCGAGTCCGATCGAGCTCGGTGTCGGAGGAGTTCTCGAACACGGCCTGCCCCGCGAACTCCGGAAGGTAGGTCTCCACCGGGTCATCCAGGTCGAGGAGACCGTCCTGCTCCAGCAGGAGAATGCCCACCGCCGTCACGGGGCGCGTCATGGAATAGATGCGGAAGAGCGCATCCAGGGGCATGGGGTCCCCGCTCTCCAGATCCCGGTAGCCCACCGCCTGGTGATAGACCCGCTTCCCGTTGCGCATGACCGCCGCCACCACCCCGGCCACGTCGCCCGCCTCCACGTGGGCCTCCATCGCTTCCGTGATCCGCCGGAGGGCCGCGCCGGAAAGGCCCACCGACTCGGGGTCGGGGGCAAGGTCGGCCGAGAGGTCACGATCCGGCTCCGGGATGGAGCTTCCCGCCGCCGCATCCCGCTCCACCACCGCCGCATCCCGCTCCACCACCGCCGCATCCCGCTCCACCACCACCGCGATCCGCCGTCCGCCACTCGTCACCGCGATCCGCGAGAAGGATCCCACCGCCTCGCCCAGCTCCAGGATCGGGTGCCAGGGGGTGTCCGGGCTGGACGTGGACCGGTAGAGGGTCCCCTCGTGGCCCATGTAGGCCGTGAAATCCGAAAGCCACGCGTGCTCCACGGCGCCGGACGGCAGTTCGGCGACCTCCTCCACCTCCCCCGTGATCCCTTCCAGCCGGTAGAGCACGGGGCGATCCGGATCCCCCACATCCACGAAGCTCACCTCCGTGGTCCCCGGGATCGACTGGACACTCGGCCCCACCCGCTCCCGCACCAGGCGCGACTCGCCGCCGCCCTCCACCTCCACCTCCACCAGGTGCAGGCTCGACGGATCCCCGACCCGGTACAGCGCCACGTGCCCCGGCCCTGCCCATGCGTAGTACCCGATGTCCGCAAGCGGGGCAGCAAGACGCTCGACCTCCGCGGCCGCCGCCCCCTCGGGCCCGTCCGCTGCTGCTGCCGCCGCTCTCCCCGCTCCGGCATCGCCCCTCCGGTCCCTCCCCAGGAAGGCTGCCGGATACCGGACCAGGTGCTGGCTCTCGCCGTCGGCTTCCACCCTCACCGTGCTGATGGCGCCCCCTCCCGGCACCACTCGCGGGGAGTACTCCGCCTCCTCCGGTGTTTCCGTGACCCGCTCGAGCGCCCCCGTCGAGATCGTGTACATGAAGACCTCGGTCCGCCCCCCCTCGCGATCCGACACGAAGAGGAGTCGGTCGTGATCCACGAAGGACGGCTGGTTGTCGTACCCGTCCCGGTCCGTGACCCGAATCATCGAGCCCACGTGCACATGGTCCAGGTGCGGATACAGGTCCAGCACGATCACGTCCGTGGAGGGCTGGGCTGCGCCCGGAGATGCGACGGCCAGCATCCAGCCGAAGGCGACAACGGCGACCCGGTCCCACCGCCGGCTCCCGGCTCGACGATGGCGGGCCGACGGGACCCGGGCCGACGG
>REBP01000121.1 GCA_007692665.1 Gemmatimonadales bacterium
CCGCAGGAGCGGCGCGCTCAAGGTGGTGCTGGAGCCCTGACGTGCTGCAGCCCGGCGCCCCCTTCAACGGTTCCGGGCGCCCGGGGGCCCGGTTGTCGCGGTCGCGTCGTCGCGCAACTATCCCAGGTCGAGCTCCAGGTGCTCCGGGCCGTCGAGTCGCGCCTCGAACCGCGCACCGGACGGGTGGAGGCCCTCCAGCTCGAGAAGGGTGACCTTCCGTTCCAGCCCACCCGAGAATCCGCCCAGGCGACCGTCGCCGGCGACGACCCGGTGACAGGGAACGAGAACGGGGATGGGGTTCGCGCCCACGGCCTGGCCCACGGCCCGGGGGGACCCGCGGCCCAGGGCCCCGGCGATGTCGCCGTAGGTCATCACCTCGCCCCGGGGAATCCGGAGGAGGGCGTCCCACACGTCGAGCCGGAACGCGGTGTGTCCGTCCAGGTCGAGGGGCGGAAGCCCCGGGGGTGGGTCCCCGTCGCCCTGCGGCCCCGCAAGCGCCCAGTCCAGGCATCGCCGAGCGGCCTCGAGGTGCGGTCCGGGGCCGGCGCCTGACCCCGAGCCGGGCCCGGGGGTGGAGCCAGGGGTCGTGCCTGCGCCAGGACCCGCGACACCCGCGTCCGGACCTGACGGGAGTCCGAAGCGGATCTCCCGGATGCCAAGGGCCGACGCCACCAGGGTGAGGGGGCCCACCGGCGTCTCCGGGAGGACGAGGCGCTGGAGCGACACCGGGGGGGTGCCGGACACGGGATGGGACGCGGGATGGGACACGGGATGGGACGCCGAGTCGGTCACGGGGCTTCTCCCGCCGACTGCCGGGCGGCCTCCCGGAGGGCGTCGAAGCCGAGGAGCGCGCACCTCACGCGCACGGGGAACCTTGCCACCCCCGCCAGTGCGCGCAGGTCCCTGAGGGACCCGTCCGTTGCCGCGTCCGCATCCGCATGCATCATCTCGGTGAACCGGGATCCGAGGGCCAGGGCGTCGGGAAGCGGTTTCCCCCGGATGAGCGACGTCATCATGGACGCCGAGGCCTGCGAGATGGAGCACCCCTCGCCCTCGAAGCGGAGATCGGCGATGACCCCGTCCTCGAGGAGGAGCTGGAGCCTGATCTCGTCGCCGCAGGTGGGGTTCCGCACGTGCACCTCCACCGTGGCGTCGGGGAGGGTGCCCCGGTTCCGGGGTTTCCGGTAGTGGTCCAGGATCAGGTCCTGATAGAGCGAGGTGAGCGGGACATCGGTGGTCATGGCGCCCTCGGCTCGGGGCTCAGGCGAAGATCGTGCGGACGGTCTCGAGGGACGTGACCAGGCGGTCCACCTCGTCCCGGGTGTTGTACAGGTAGAAGGAGGCGCGGGCGGTGGCGGCAACGCCGTAGCGGCGCATGAGGAGCTGGGTGCAGTGGTGCCCGGCCCGGATCGCCACGCCACTGGAGTCGAGGATCGTGGAGATGTCGTGGGGGTGGGCGTCGCCCAGCAGGAAGCTCACCACGCCGGCGCGGGCCCCGGGGTCCTCGGGGCCGAAGAGCCGGATGCCGGGCATGGGGCGGAGCTGCTCCAGCGCGTAGGCAACCAGCGCCTGCTCGTGGGCCAGGATCGCCGCCGGGCCGACCCCTTCCAGGTAGTCCAGCGCCGCCGCAAGGCCCACGGCCCCCGAGATGTTGGGGGTGCCCGCCTCGAACGTGTGGGGAAGGGGCGCCCAGGTGGACATGTCGCGTTCCACGATGGAGATCATCTCGCCGCCGCCCATGTAGGGGGGCATGGCCTCGAGGAGTTCGCGGCGTCCCCAGAGCGCGCCGATGCCGGTGGGCCCGCAGAGCTTGTGCCCGGAAAACGCGTAGAAGTCCGCACCCAGGGCGGCCACGTCCACCGGCCCGTGGGCGGCGCCCTGCGCCCCGTCCACCAGGAGCAGGGCCCCGGCGGCGTGAACCCGGTCGGCGATCTCCCGAATCGGGTTGATGGTGCCGAGGGCGTTCGAGATGTGCGTGAGGGCCGCCAGGCGGACGCGGCCGCCCGAGAGGATCTCGTCCATCTGGTCCAGGTTCAGCGTGCCCTCGTCGCTCACGTCCAGGTAGCGGAGGGTGGCCCCGGTGCGCCGGGCGACGAGCTGCCAGGGAACCAGGTTCGAGTGGTGCTCCATCTCGGAGAGGAGGATCTCGTCGCCGGGGCCCAGGTTCTCCCCGCCCCAGCTCGCCGCCACCAGGTTGATCCCCTCGGTGGTCCCCCGGGTCCAGATGACCTCGGCCGGGTCGTCCGTGCCGAGGAACCCCGCCACCCGATTCCGCGCGCCCTCGTAGGCCTCGGTGGCCCTGCGGGAGAGCTCGTGGATGCCGCGGTGCACGTTGGCGTTGTCGGCCTCGTAGTAGCGGCGCACGGCGTCCAGCACCTGTACCGGCTTCTGCGACGTCGCCGCGTTGTCCAGGTAGACGAGGGGGTGTCCGTTCACGTCCTGGTGCAGCGCGGGGAAGTCCCCGCGGAGTCGATCCACGTCGAGCGGCGCCATGCGGGCCTCAGTCCAGCTGAATGAAGATCTCGTCGCCCTCGATGCGCACCGGGTAGGTGCGCACCGGCTTGATGGCGGGAAGCTGTGTCGCCTTTCCGGAGCGTACGTCGAACTTCGCCCCGTGGAAGACACATTCGATCTGCCCGTTCTCCACGATGCCGTCGGAGAGGGGGAAGTCCTGGTGGGAGCAGTTGTCCTCGAGAGCGTAGATCTCGTCCTCCCACCGGATCACCACGATGTCCTGCCCGCCGGGAGACACGGCGTGAATGCAGCCGCTCTCCACGCACTGGGACAGCGCGGCCACGCGGACCCAGTTTTCGCCTGTCACCGTGTCGCCACTCATCCGTGCTGCAGGCGCTCTTCGATGATGCGGGTCACCTTCTCCACCACGCCCCCCAGGGGAAGGCGCGAGAGGACCTCGCCCAGGAAGCCCAGCACGACGAGCCGCTCGGCCCGGTCCCGCGAGAGTCCCCGGCTCATGAGGTAGAACAGGTGCTCCTGGTCCAGCTGCCCCACCGTGGCGCCGTGGGAGCACTTCACGTCATCGGCCTCGATCTCGAGGTTCGGGAGCGAGTCGGCCCGTGCATGCTCGGAGAGGAGCAGGTTCCGGTTCGTCTGGTAGGCGTCGGTCTGCTGGGCGTTCTTGTGCACCTTGATGATCCCCCGGAAGACCGACCGGGCGTTCCCGTCGAGGGCACCCTTGTAGAGAAGGTCGCTCTTGGCGTGAGGGGCCACGTGGTCCTGCGAGGTGTTGTGATCGAAGTGCTGACCCTGCTCGCCGAAGCACAGCCCGAGCATGTCGGAGTTGGCGCCGGGTCCCAGGAGCCGGGCGTTCAGGTCCGTGCGCGCCACCGACGCGCCGAGGGCCACGTTCAGCGTGTCCAGCGTCGAGTCCCGACCGGCCAGCGTCCGCTGCTGCTGCAGGTGGAACACCCCGCGCCCCATGCGCTGGAGCGACACGTACTGCACCTGGGCGCCGTCGTTGGCGATGACCTCCACCGCCGACGAGAAGAGCGTCTGCTCCGCAAAGTCCGCCGAGAGCCCCTCGTCCACGAACGAGACCTGGCTCGCGGCATCGGCCAGGATCAGCGTGCGGTTGAAGAAGGCCGTGCCGGGCTTCGTCAGGTACCGGGTGACCCGGACCGGAAGCTCCAGGCGAACACCCTTCGGGACGTGCAGGAAGACGCCGTCGGTCCAGAGCGCCGCGTTCAGCGCCTGGAACTTGCCCCGGGATGCGGGCAGGGCATCGGTGGCGAGGTGCCTGTCCAGCGCGTCGGGGTGATCGGCCACGGCGCGGCGCAGCGAGGTCAGCACGACGCCCTGTGACGCGAGTTCCGGGTCCAGGTCGACGTGGACGATCCGGCCGTCGATCTCCACCACGTGCCCGGAGGCTGCGTGATCCGCCTCCATGGCGGCGCGGAGGGCTTCGGGAGCCCCGGCGAGGTCGAAGGGCTCGGCATCGGAGCCGGTGGCCACCGCCGCATCCAGCGACACCCCGTCGAACCCCAGGCGATCGAGCTTGAGGAGCTTGCGGAGATTCGTGTACCGCCACTCCTCGAGGCGCGTCGTGGGAAGGGGCGTCCGCTCGTAGGCCGACCAGGCCTCCGTGCGTCGGTTGGCGAGCCACGCGGGCTCCCCTCCGGACACGGCCTCGACCGCCGAGGCGTTGAAGGCGTCGGTGATTCCTTCCATGAGGCCCCCGATGGGCTGGTCGATCGTGCTCGTGTCGGACATGGGCGTTTCGGCTTCCGGTCTGGCTGAATGCGGTAGGGCGGGAGGTCGGGGCGGAGTGCGTCGCAGTGAGGCGCACTCCGCCCGGCGGTGCGGCGGGCGGGGAGGACCCCGGTCAGCCCACCGAGCCTTCCATCTCGAGTTCGATGAGGCGGTTCAGCTCCACTGCGTACTCCAGCGGCAGCAGCTTGGCGATGGGCTCGATGAACCCGCGCACGATGAGCGCCATGGCTTCCTCTTCCGACATGCCCCGGCTCATCAGGTAGAAGAGCTGCTCGTCACCGACCTTCGAGACCGTGGCCTCGTGGCCGATGTTCGACCGGTTCTCCTCGATCTCGATGTACGGGTAGGTGTCGGTGCGCGACGTGTCGTTGATGAGGAGCGCATCGCACTCCACGTTCGACTTCGCGTTCACCGCGCCCTCGTAGACCTTGCAGAGGCCCCGGTAGGTGGAGCGGCCGGTCCCCTTGGAGATCGACTTCGAGATGATGGACGACGTGGTGTTGGGCGCCGCGTGGATCACCTTGCCGCCGGTGTCCTGGTGCTGCCCGTCGCCGGCGTAGGCGATGGACATGATGGACCCGTGGGCACCTTCGCCCAGGAGCACGCACGACGGGTACTTCATCGTGAGCTTCGAGCCCAGGTTGCCGTCCAGCCACTCCATGGTGGCGTTCTCGTGGACCAGCGACCGCTGGGTCACCAGGTTGTACATGTTGGTGGACCAGTTCTGGATCGTGGTGTACCGGAAGTGCGCGCCGGGCTTCACCACGATCTCGATGACGCCGGAGTGGAACGACTCCGTGGAGTACATGGGGGCGGTGCACCCCTCGATGTAGTGGGCCCGCGACCCCTCGTCGGCGATGATGAGGGTGCGCTCGAACTGCCCCATCTGCTCCTGGTTCACCCGGAAGTAGGCCTGGAGCGGGGTGTCCAGCTCCACGCCCTTCGGGATGTACACGAAGGAGCCGCCGGACCAGACCGCCGCGTTCATTGCCGAGAACTTGTTGTCCGCCGCCGGAATCACGGTGCCGAAGTACTCGCGGAAGAGCTCCGGGTGGTTCTTGAGCCCGTCCTCGATGGAATCGAAGATCACGCCCTTGTCATCCCACTCCTTCTTGAGGGAGTGGTAGACCATTTCCGACTCGTACTGGGCCCCCACGCCGGCCAGCACCTTCTGCTCGGCCTCGGGAATCCCCAGCCGCTCGAAGGTCTCCTTGATGCTGGGCGGAACGTCGTCCCACGAGCGCTCCATCTTCTCCTGCGGACGAACGTAGAAGTAGATCTGGTCCAGGACCTCTTCCAGCTTCGAGAGGTCGCCGCCCCAGGTGGGCATGGGCTTCGCGTTGTAGATCTCGAGGGCCTTGAGCCGCGAGGCGAGCATCCACTCCGGCTCATCCTTCTGGGCCGAGATCTCGCGGACCACCTTCTCGTTCAGGCCGCGGCCCGACCGGAAGACCGGCTCGTCCTCGGTGATGAAGTGATACTTGTACTCGTCGAGTCCAAGATCCTGGATCGTGTCGTTGACTGGCATGGCTCAGGCCTCCTGTGCTTCGGCTTCGGCTTCGGCAATGGCCTCGGCCTCGGCGGTGCGGTAATCCTCGTATCCACCCTCTTCCAGCTCCAGCGCCACGTCGGCGCCGCCGGAGCGGACGATGCGGCCGTTCAGCATCACGTGTACCTTGTCCGGCTTGATGAAGTTCAGCAGCCGCTGGTAGTGCGTGATGATGAGCACCGTCATGTCCGGGTTCTCCTCGTGCAGCCGGTTGATCCCCCGCGACACCACCTGGAGCGCATCGATGTCCAGCCCGGAGTCGGTCTCGTCCATGAGCGCGAGGGAGGGGCGGAGCATGGCGAGCTGCAGGATCTCGTTGCGCTTCTTCTCGCCGCCCGAAAAGCCGTCGTTCACCGGGCGTTCGGCGAAGGACGGGTCCATTTCGAGCATCTCCATGCGGGCCATGAGCTCGTCCTGGAAGTCGAAGAGGTCGAGCTCCTCGCCTTCCTCGAGGCGGGCCTGCAGCGCCGTCCGGAGGAAGTTGGCGATGGAGACGCCGGGGATCTCTACCGGGTACTGGAAGGCCAGGAAGATCCCGGCCTGCGAGCGCTCGTCGGGCTCCAGCTCGGAGATGTCGTCGCCGTGGAAGGTGACCGTGCCGCCCGTGACCTCGTACCCGGGGTGCCCGGCGAGTACCTTCGCCAGCGTGCTCTTGCCGGAGCCGTTCGGTCCCATGATGGCGTGGATCTCGCCCTTGAAGAGATCCAGGTCGACGCCCTTCAGGATGTCGACGTCCTCGTCCGCTACCTTGGCCGTGAGATCCCGGATGGAAAGAATGGGGGTGTCGCTCATGCCTTCGACCGCCTGGAGAGTTGTAAACTGAAAGGCGGGTCCGGACGATCCGGGACCCGCGTCACGACAGGAAATCCTGTGACAGGTGTTATCAAGAATCATTCTTGATATCCTAACCTAGGCTCCGTCCCGGGGGGGCGTCAACCCGCGCCCCTGCACGAGGCCACGCCGGATCCGGGGGGCGAAGTGAACCCGTACGGAAGAAGGGAGGTCCGAAGATGCGGAAGGTCTGGCCCTGGTCACGCGGTCGGGAACCGGTGGGGACTCGCCTGGGCGGCGTGGACCTCGGCGACCGGCCATGGCTCGTCCTCGGCGGGGGTGGGCTGAAGGGACTGGCCCACCTGGGCGCCTGGCGCGTGCTCCACGAGGCCGGTTTCCGTCCTGCCGGGATCCTCGGGACCTCCATCGGCGCGCTGGCGGCGGCATGTCTGGCCGGCGGGCGTCCCGTGGACGAACTCGAGGTCGAGGCCCGCGCCCTCGAGCGCGAGCAGGTTGCTCCCCTTCAGCGGCGCGCCCTCTGGGTGAACGGCATTCGGTCACCTTCGCTCTTCCAGGGGGATCCGCTGCGGGCCACCATCCAGCGTCTCCTTCCCCACGGCGCGTGGGGGGCGTACCCGATCCAGGTGCAGGTGAACGCCGTGGAACTGGGGACCGGACGAACCGAGTGGTTCGGCATGGGCGCCCGCACCGACGTGACGCCCGCACAGGCGGTCTACGCCTCCGCCGCCCTCCCGGTCTTCTACCCCCCGGCAACCCTCCCGGGCGGCGTCTACGTGGACGGTGGAACGCTGGACGCCCTCCCGATCCTCCGCGCCGCCGAGCTGGGGGCCACGGGAATCGTGGCGGTGGACGTGGGGTCCGGGGGGGATGTGAACGGACGGGACGTGGCGGCGAAGGGGATGCTCTCGGTGCACCAGCGGGTCTTCTCCCTCATGGCCGCCCGGCGCCGACTCGACACGGTGCGCGACTGGAGCGGCCCACCGCTCCTCTACCTGCGCCCCCGGCTCGACGGGTACGGGTCCTTCGATTTCGACCAGATCCCGTACTTCCTGGACGAGGGCGCGCGCGCGGCCCGGAGGCTTCTCGAGGTTCCGGCCGCCGTCCTCTGATCCGGCGGCCCGGCCTCCGCCGGGCCTGCCTCCCCTACCGCGCTCCGCCCACGTCCAGCCAGGCCGCACGCAGCGTCGCTGCTCCCCCCTGCTCCACGGCCGGTTCGGTCCAGGAGAGCAGGATGCGCTCCCCGGACCGGGCCATGCGCGGGAACCCCGAAGCGCGGACCTGTCGGGTCAGGGCCAGCGACTCCGCAGCATCCAGGCTCCCGTCGGGCCGTACCCGGCGTGCCATGACCGCGGCGTCGTCGTCGGTGGCTTCGAGCCAGACGACCAGGGCGCTCCCGTCGTCGAGCAGGACCACGTCCACCCGGCCCAGGGGTGCACCCTCGTCCACCTGGAGCGGCGCCTCCCAGGTGGCACCCGCGTCGCTGGAGAACGCAAGCCGCACGCGGGGGATGTCCCCGGCTCCCGTGAACCACGCCGTCGCCACGCGCCTTCCGTCCGCCGCCACCGCGGGTCCGTTCACCGGGCAGGCCGGGATCTCCCATCCGTCGTCGTGGATGGTCGCCGGCGTGCTCCACTCGCCGTTCACCATGCGGACGGCGAGGATGTCGCGGATCTCCCCCTCGGTGCGCCCCCGGTACACCGCCACGACCCCTTCGTCGGTGAGGGCGGCGCCGGTCTGGCAGCAGTCGCAGATGTGGGGATCCAGGAGCGCGAGGTCCCGGGGCGTCCCGTCCCAGGTGAGGAGTCCGCCCCGAAGCGTCATGGCGCCCCCTCCCCCGTGCCCGCCCACCGTCTCCCGTCCGTCCAGCCAGACCGCGCCGAAGCCCTCCTCCTGGGGAAAGAACGAAAGGAAGCCGTGTTCGGCGGCGACACCGTCGTCGTGCATGACCCGGGGCTCGGACCACCGGGCACCGCCGTCGGTGGACGTGCTCACCATGATGTCGTAGTCGTACGTCCCCTCGCCGCTCCGGAGCAGCCAGTGGGCGGCAAGGCGTCCCTCGCCCGCCGAGGCCACCGACGGAAAGTCGGCCCAGTTCACGAAGAACCGGTCCGACGATGCCAGCGTCACCGGCGTGGACCACTCGCCGCCATGGTCGATCCACGCCATGCGCACCGCATGAATGGAGCGCCCGGTGGCACCCTCCTCGCCGGTGTTCTCGGTCCAGGAGAGGTAGAACCGCTCGCCGTCGGCGGCCACGAAAGGCATGGCGGCATCGGATCCGGTGGGCGGGGAGGTGGCGGTGAGCGCCATGGACGGGCGGTCCGCGTCGTTGTCCGCGGCACAGGCCACGACACTGAGCGCGAGCATCGACAGGGCCGCGCGGGCGGCCAGGGAACGTCGGTTCATCGTCGGCTGATCTCCATGACGACCTCGTCCATGGCATTCCGGATGCTCGCCGCGGGGAGGTTCCCGGTGTTCGTGATGACCGAGAAGATGACCTCGGAACCGTCGTCCCGCATCACGTACCCGGAGAGGGCGTTGACGTGGCTGATGGTGCCGGTCTTGGCAAAGAGCCGCCCGGCCAGCGGAAGGAGGCGGGTTCGGAGCGTCGAATCCTCGCGCCCGGGCTCGGCCTGGGCCATCCGGTAGAGCTGGAACCAGGGGCGCGAGCGGGCGTCGTCGAGGATCCGGATCACCGCCCGGGGGGAGATCAGGTTGTAGGCGGAGAGGCCCGAGCCGTCCCGCCAGTGGAGCTCGACGGCGTCCACGCCGACTTCGTCCACGAGGAAGTCCGAGAGCACCCGGAACCCCTCGGACCAGCTCCCCTCGTCGCCGAGTTCGGCACCGACGGTACGCACGAGCTGCTCGGTCATCCAGTTCTGGCTCGGCTCGAGGATGGCCCGGGCCACCTCGTAGAGCGGAGCCGACGGAAGCCCGGACAGCCGCTCCGCCTCGGGACAACGGGGAATGGACCCTGCCGCGCATCCCCCGAGGAGGGGGTCACCCCGGTCCCATATGATCCGGATCCCGCCACTGACCTCCACCCCTGCACCGGCCAGCGCACGGGCGAGGGCCTCGGTGGACTGCCTCACCGGGTCGCGGTGCGCCAGCGTCCGGGTCACCCTTGCGCCCGGCGCCACGACGCCCTCCACGATCCAGCGCCGGGATTCGGGCTGGTACCGCGTCTCGACCGCGGGTGTCGTCCCCGGAGGCCCCGTCAGCACCCGTGCATCCACGAAATCGGAGTGTCCCAGGGGACGCCACGTCACGCGGGCAGGACCCCCGGCCGTTGCGGCGCCCGTGACCTCGAGGTGGAGTTCGCCCGAACCGACACTGAATGCGCCCCCCGTTGCGGCGGACCGCGAGGAGAGGTTCCCCACCATCCACGCCGACGGCACGGAGGTGGAGTCCCAGGCCGAGACGTCCACCAGGAGCTGTCCCTCCACGCGGCGCAGACCCACCCCGGCAAGCGTTCCCGCCACCGCCGCCAGGGCCTCGTCGGCGGATCGGTGGAAGGGGGGCCCGAGGGTCGGGTCCCCCCCGGCCGCCAGCACGAGGTCGCCCGGCAGCGTTCCGGACGGGTCCGGGCGGATCCCGGCCCGGGTCCAGAATCCCGTGTCCCAGCGGTACTCCGGACCCAGAAGCGCCATGGCGCCGTAGGTCACCGGGAGCTTCATGTTGGAGGCGGGAACGAAGGGGAGCTGGGCGTTCCGGCTGTAGAGCATGGTCCCGGACACGGGATCGAAGACCGCGATCCCCCAGTGAACCCGGTCCATGGGCGAAACCCGGAGAATCCGGTCGATGCGTTCCTCCAGGGCCACCGCATCCGGCGTGAAGACCGGCGCCTCCCCGATGGCGCCCGGTGAGGCGCCTGCCGCCTGCGCCGCCAGCCCCGGGGGCACGAGGCCGATGCCGAGGCCCAGCCCCGTCGCGAGCGCGAGGGCCAGGGCGACCCCGGACACCCCCCGAGGCCGCGACCCCCGACCCGGGGCCATCAGGAGGCCTCCGCGGGCCGCTTCGCCTCGGGCTCCAGGCACACCGCGGTCCCGTAGCAGAGGATCTCCGAGGCCCCCGAGAGCACCATGGAGGTCTGGAAGTGCACCCCGATGACGCCATTCGCGCCCAGCGCCGCCGCCTCCTCGATCATCCGGTCGATGGCCTGCTCCCTCGCCTGCGCCATCATCTTCGTGTACTCGTGGATTTCCCCGCCCACGATGGAGCGAAGCCGGGCCAGGATGTCCTTCCCCAGGTGCTTCGTGCGAATCGTGCTCCCGCGCACGAGTCCGCAGGTGCGCACCGCGCGGAAACCTGGAATCTGGTGGGTGGTCGTGACGATCATGGAGAAGGCCGAGTCGAGAGGGTCTAGCCGGGCGCGCTGGTGCGAGGGTCAGCGTTCCACGTCGCGGTACGGATCGGTCATCCATTCACGGTAACGCTCGTGGATCACCGACGCGAAGAGAAGAATGACGCCGATGACGACGGCGCTGGACATGACCTTCTCCCACGTGGGCGTCGCCGACGACAGGTAGATCCAGGTCAGGTAGATCAGCCAGGCCGCGACCCCGGTGCAGAGGAAGATCCACCCGATGGGACGTGTGAGCCGCTGGTGCACCCGGTCCCACACGGACCGCCGACCGCCGCCCGTGCGCAGGCGGAGCTCGGACAGGTCCTGGTGGATGTGTCGGTACACCAGCAGGTCGCGCTGGATCTCGGTGGCGCCCTCGAGAAGTCGCTCCACCCGCACGCGCTCCTCGGGGGGGAGTTCGCCGTCCAGGTAGCGCATCAGGAGTTCCGGGGGGAGCTCCGGGCTGCCGCCGGTGCGTGCATCGCTCATGGGTAGGTCGCCCCCATCCCGTCCAGCGCCTCCTTCAGGCCCTTCCGCGCATGGAACAGCCGGCTGGCCACCGTTCCTTCCGGGATGTCCAGGATCGAGGCGATCTCCTGGTACCGGAATCCTTCCAGTTCCTTCAGCACGAGGATCTCCCGCTGGTCTTCGGGGAGCTTCTCCAGCGCCGTCCAGAGGACACGCCGGGCTTCATTCCGCCGGAAGCGGCGGTCGAAGCTCCCGTCATCATTGTCGGACCGGAACTCGGTGATTCCGTCGTCCACCACCTCCACCCGAAACCGGGCCTTCCGGGACCGAAGCAGGTCCCGGCACTGGTTCCGGAGGATCTGGAAGAACCAGGGCCCGAAGGCGCGGTCGGGATCGAAACGGCCCAGCGACTGGAACGCCTTCACGAAGGCATCCTGCAGCGCATCGCGCGCGTCGTCGGGGTTCCCCATCATCCCCATGGCGACGCGCAGCCCCTGGGGCTCGTACGCTCGCACGATGGGTTCGTAGAACCGGGCGTCACCGCCCCGGCACTTCCGAATGAGTTCCCGCTCGATCTCCGGTTGCAACCTGGCTCCTTCCTGTGGCTTTGATGAGGGCTACGTGCCAACCCGCGAGAACCTTCAGATCCTGTCCCGAACTACTTCCTGCCCGGGGATGCGGCGAGCTCCGCCAGGGCGTCCACCGCAGCCTGGAGTTCGTCTTCCGTATTGAACACATGAGGCGAGAGCCTGAGCGCGCCCTCGATCCCCCGCGCGTCGAAGTCCAGGACCGCCGAACTCCGCTCGAGGGCCGACGTCCGGATCCCCACCTTCCTAAGCGCGCTCACGAGCGCCGACGGCGTCCAGCCCTCCACCGCCACCGTGACGATGGCCCCGAGCCGGGCCCCCCGGTCCAGCACCGTCACCCCGTCCACGGCCTCGAGCTGCGTGCGGAGCCGCGCGGCCAGGCCCCAGGCCCGGTCCCGGATGGCTTCGAGCCCGCAGTCGGTGGCATACCGGGCCGCGGCGCCGGTCCCGAGGACCAGTGCCCACGAGAACTCCCAGTTCTCGAACCGCCGGGCGTCGGGGGCAGGCTGGAGGAGATCGGCCTCGATCCAGTCGGCGCCGTGCAGGTCCGGGAACAGGGGCGCAAGGCCCGCGTCCAGCGCCTCCGGGTCCACCCAGAGAAAGCCCGAACCCCGGGGGCCGCGCAGGAACTTCCGCGACGTGGCGGCGACGAAGGTGGCGCCGATCTCCCTGACGTCCACCGGCATCTGCCCCACCGACTGGCAGGCATCCAGCAGGAACGGGATCTCCCGCTCCCGGGCGGCGCGGGCCACGGGTACCGGGTCCTGCACCAGGCCGGAGTTTGTCGGGATGTGCGTCATGGCCACCAGGCGGGGGCGGCGCCGGTGGAGGAGCTCGAGCATGGCCCCGGTGTCGACGCCGCCCTCGGGGGCGTCGGGGGCGCGCACGAGTTCGACGCCGAATCGTTCGGCCAGCGACAGGTACATGAGCTGGTTCGAGACGTAGTCGTGGCGCGTGGTGAGGATGACGTCCCCGCGCCGGAACGGGATGCTCGAGAGCGCCTGGCTGAACGCCACCGTCGCATTCTCCACGAAGGCCACGCTCCCCGGGGTGGCACCCAGGAGGGCCTCCACCGCGTCGTACGCCTCGCGGATGGCTCCGGGGTGGGCGGCGGCGGCCTCGTAGCCGCCCATCTCGAGCTCGGCCTTCAGGTAGTCCCGGATCGCATCGTGCACCGGTGCCGGGGGGAGCGAGGCCCCGGCGTTGTTCAGGTGGTTCCCGAAGGCGACGCCGGGGGTTTCGGCCCGGAGGCGGTTCACGTCGAGGGGGTTCGAAGCGTTCATGGCTCCCAATGTATGGACTCGCTCGCTCCGTGCACACCGGGGGGAGGACGGCCTGCACGAAGGCGTCGCAGGCCGCCGCCTCCCCCTGCCCGGTTCCCCACCGCCGGGGTGCCCCGCATATTGGAGGGCACTCCGGACCTCCGGGAACCCGGGTCCTTGCATCCCGGCGCGAGCAGCGCCCCGTTCAGCCCCCGTTCAGCCCCCCCGAGCCGGCCATCTTCCCGCGGAGTTCCATGCCTTCCCCGACACCCACCGAGGCCGCTGCCGCCATCGAGACGCTGCGCGACGAGATCCGCCGGCACGACTACCTCTACTACGTGCGGGGCGAACCCGAGCTCTCGGACGCGGCCTACGACAACCTGTACCGGCGCCTGCAGGCCCTCGAGGCCGAGCACCCGGAGCTGGTCACCCCGGACTCGCCGACGCAGCGGGTGGGCGCGGACCCGCGCACCGACCTCCCCACGGTGGCCCACGAGGCGCCCATGCTCTCGCTGGACTCCTCCAAGGATCCGGACGAGGTGCGGCGCTTCGACGAGCGGATCCGGAAGGCCGTGGACGGGCACGAGGTCGCGTACCTCCTGGAGCCCAAGCTCGACGGGGTCTCCATCGAACTCGTGTACGAGGAGGGCGTGCTCGTGCGCGCCGTGACCCGGGGAAACGGGCGGGAGGGGGAGGCGGTCACCGAGAACGTGCGGACCATCGGGTCCGTCCCGCTGCGGCTTCGGGACGACGCCCGGCCCGTGCCCCGGCTCCTCTCGGTGCGGGGCGAGGTCCTCATGCGCCTTTCGGCCTTCGAGCGGCTGAACGAGGCGCTGCTGGAGCAGGGATCGGACCCCTTCGCGAACCCGCGGAACGCCACGTCGGGGGCGCTCCGCCAGCTGGACTCCTCCATCACGGCGTCCCGCCCGCTCGAGTGCCTCGCCTACGACATCCTGGCGGTGGAGGGGGCCGTGTTCCGGAGCGACCTGGAATCGGTGGAGGCGCTCCGGGCGTGGGGACTCATGGTCCCGGAGCGCATCGAGACGGCGCGGACGGTGGAGGAGATCCTCGCGTACCACGCCGGATTCGACCGCGACCGGGACACGCTGGACTACGAGATCGACGGGGTCGTCATCAAGCTCGACGCCCTGGACGACCGGGCCGACCTGGGGTCCACCTCGCACCACCCGCGCTGGGCCATGGCCTTCAAGTTCGAGCCCCGGAAGGAGGTGACGCGCATCGACCGGATCGCCGTGCAGGTAGGGCGGACGGGGGTGCTGACGCCGGTGGCGCTCCTCCGACCGGTGGAGGTGGGGGGCGTCACGGTGTCGCGGGCGACGCTCCACAACCGCGAGGAGCTGGAGCGGAAGGACGTGCGCGAGGGGGACCACGTACGCATCCAGCGGGCCGGCGACGTGATTCCGCAGGTGGTGGAGGTGGTGGAGCGGCCAGGGGACACCGGCGAGCGCGCCGCGCCCTTCCGCATGCCCACGCACTGCCCGAACTGCGGGACGGCGGTGGAGGAGCGGGGGCCCTTCACCCTCTGCCCGAACCGCTTCGGCTGCTCGGCGCAGCTCAAGGGACGCATCGTGCACTTCGCATCCCGGCAGGGGCTCGACATCGAGGGGCTGGGCGACGAGACCGCGTCCCTCCTGGTGGACCGGGAACTCGTGACGGAGCTCGCGGACCTCTTCGACCTGGGGGTGGAGGCCCTCCTCCCCCTTCCGCGCTTCGCCGAGAAGAAGGCCGAGAACCTGGTGGCCGAAATCCGGGCGCGGCGAACCACGGAGCTGAGGCGGGTCCTCTTCGGGCTCGGGATCCCCGAGGTGGGCGCAACCGTGGCCCGGGACCTGGCAGGGCACTTCCGGACGCTCGAGGCACTTCGCGGCGCGGACCGGGAGGCCCTGGAGGCGGTGCACGGGATCGGGCCGCGCATGTCGGAGGCGATCACCGGGTTCTTCGCCGACCCCCTGAACGCCGCGGCGGTGGACGCGCTGGTGGAGAAGATGGAGGCCCTCACCGTGCCCGACACCGTGGGCGCCGGCGGCCCGCTGGAGGGGCTGAGCATCGTCTTCACCGGCACCCTCGAGACGATGTCGCGGAGCGCGGCGAAGAAACTCGTGGAGCAGGCCGGCGCCCGGTCACCCTCGTCGGTGAGCGGGGAGACCGACCTGGTGGTGGCGGGCCCCGGCGCGGGGTCGAAGCGGGCGAAGGCCGAGGCGCTGGGGGTGGAGGTGGTGGACGAGGCGGGGTTCCTCGCGCGGATGGACGCGAAGGGGGTGGTGCTGTAGCGCTGGCAGGTGTCCCCGGCCGGCCGCACGGGGACCAGCTCGATGCGGTCCATGGTCTTGCAGCAAGACGACGCCAGCCCATTCCTGCCCCCGGTTCAAGGGAGCCAGGGCCCGTGGGCCGTGGCGTTCGGAACCCCGCGGGTGGTGCGGGGGACTTGAGAGGAAGAGGGTCCCGGGCACGATCTCTGCACCGCTTCCCTTGCCGCGGACTACCCCCCCGCGTTCCGCCGCCCGCCTCTGCCGCCTGCGACCCGAGGACCCCGCCATGGAAATCCGTCCCTTCTCTTCAGCTTCCCGGGCCGTCCTGGCCGCTGCGGTGGCGTGGACGCTCGCCGCTCCGTCGCCCACTGCCCTGGTCGGACAGGCGGTTTCGGCCGCCTCTGCCGACTGGGTGCAGATGGAGGTCGCGACGGTGGGAGTGGACCTGGCCTCCGGGGCCCCCCTGGCCCTGCTGCGGATCGGGTGGGACGAAGTCCTCCCCATGTGGATCGGAGAGCCCGAGGCGGGCGCCATCGCCCGCGCCCTCGCGGGAACGGCGGTGCCCCGACCCATGACCCACGACCTTCTCCTCGGCGTCATGGAGACGCTTGGGGGCACGCTGGAGGAGGTGCGGGTCACCGAGATCCGGGACCAGGCCTTCATCGGGGTGCTCCTGATCCGGACCAACGGCCAGCTCCGGGAGGTGGACACCCGTCCCTCCGACGGCATGGCGCTCGCCGCCCGCACCGGCGTGCCGGTCCGCGTGGCCCGCGCGCTCCTGGGCGACTTCCCGGATCTGGAGTTCCTGTCGGTGGAGAGAGGGCGGAGCATCGCGCGGGTGCGCGGTGTCACCGTCGCCGACCCGGAAGGGGGCGGCTCCGGCGTCCAGGTCCTGCACGTGATCCAGGGGGTGGGGGGACGGGCCCTCCTCCCCGGTGACCGGATCCTCAGCGTGGCGGGGGAGAGCGTCGAATCCCCCACCGGGTTCGCCGGTGCCCTGGTACGCCTCCGTCCCGACGGCAGCGTCGAGGTGGAGCGGGAGCGCGACGGGGAGGTGTCCGTCGTCCGCATCCCGGCGCGGCGACCCCCGCCCGTCGTGGGTCCCTGACCCCCGGTGCGGGGTTCACGGCTCCGGGGCGGCCTCGATGATGGCCGCCCGGAGCCGTGGCCAGACGTACGTGGCGCGCTCCAGGAACCGGGCCCGCTCCTCGTCGCGGCCGGCCAGGTAATCCCACGCTGCCAGCCCCGCCTTGGCCCGATTGCACGCCACGCACGCCGTGACCAGGTTTCCCGAACTGTTGTCGCCCCCCCGCATGCGCGGCTCCACGTGGTCGACACTGAGTTCGACCTCGGGAGGCATGCGCCCGCAGTAGATGCAGGTGAACTCGTCGCGGGCGAAGACGTCGGAGCGCTTCACGCGGAACCCCGGGCGGCCGCCTGCGCCATCCTCGGCCCCCCGCGCCGCCTCCGCCCCCCGCGCCGTGTGTGCGGGCCTACCGGAGCGCCCCCTCGATGCGGACCAGCGCATCCTCCAGGTGGATCCGGGTCATGCGGTCGCCGACCCCGCCGGCGAGAGCGTCCTCGATCTCGTCCCGGAGAAGGCGGAGCTGCTCCCGGACCAGGGGACGGATGTCGGACTGGCCGATGTGAAGGTTCGCGTTCAGCGGCGGATCGTTGTTGTTCGAGACCCGGAGGTTCCCCGAGCCCGGCGGGCTCCAGCTCCCGGCATCCGCCTCGTGCAGCAGGTAGTGCGCCTGGTCCAGCCAGGCCCGCTGCATGTTCCGGCGGTACGTGTCGACGGTGGCGCCGCTGCGGATCTCCCGCCACACCATCTCGCGCACGTCGTCGAGCATGTCGCCCGGACGGTAGGTCTCGTCGCCGTGGAACGCCTCGTGCTCGATCATGCGTGCCAGGCGGGCGTGGTTCAGGAACCGCTGCACGGCGAGTTCCTGGTAGGCCCGGATCCGTTCCACGGCGCCGGCGTGCTCGAGTCGCCGGAGCTGGTCCAGGTTCAGCGCCCAGGTCGGGGTCTGCAGCACGTTCTCGTCGATGAACTGCATGGCCCTGAGCTGGTACTCGCGCTCGATGGGCGTGAAGACCCACCCTTCCTCGCCGTAGCGCTTGAAGTGGGTCCACGACCCGCCCACCGCCGACGCAGCGTGCTCGGCGTAGCGATTCCACTGGGTCAGGAACTGGAGGTAGTGGGTCTCGAGCTCGTAGTAGTCGTCACCGGGCTCCAGGACCCAGTCCATGAGGTTGTCGGCGGCGTACCTGAGGTTCTGCATGCCGAGGTCGGCTGCCCCCACCGGGTCGTCCGAGATGCCCTCGGTCATCCGCTTCGGATCCCACTCCACATCCATGCCGAACTGGGCCTCGGCGGAGCGGAACCAGGGGAGATGGGCCCGCTCCACGATCCAGGCATCCAGCGTCTCGCGCTCCTCTGCGGGGGTCCTGGCCTCGGGAATGGGGCGGTACCCCCACATCACGGCGAACTTGTCCCAGAGTCCGACGCTCCGCTCCGGGGGGACGTCGTCGCCGGGCTGGGCGGCGTAGTTGTACCGGGTCCGTCCCACCGACGAGGCCGAGTGCCCCATGCGCTCCACGAATTCCCGCACGCGGATGGAGTCGAGGGGGAAGGCGAAGTTGGCCATCTGGTTGTGGGGAAGCCCCACGGCGTGGGCCACCTCGTGGGAGATCACGTAGCGGATGGCCTCGCCCATGTCCTCTTCCGAGAGGCGGTTCGTGCGGAAGCGCGGGTTGGCGGCGGCCACCTGGGAGACGAGCCACCAGCGGAGGCGCTCGTCGAGCCCGTGGTACATGTTGATGTGCGCCCGGATCACCTCGCCGGTGCGCGGGTCCACCACGTCGCCCCCGGCGTTGGCCGAACGGACCATGGTGGGGACGTAGCGGATCACCGAGTAGCGCGAATCAAGGAGGGAGAACTCGGGGTCCTCCTCGGGGGTGGGGATCTCCCGGGCGGTGATGGCGTTGCTGAACCCGGCCAGCTCGAAGGCGGCCTTCCACTCCTCGATGCCGGCAATGTAGTAGGGGATCCACTCGGCGGGGGTGGCCGGGTCGATGTACCAGACCCACGGGCGCACCGGGTCCACCAGCTCGCCCCGGGCCCAGGCCTCCGGATCCGAGGGCTCCATGCGGTAGCGCCGCAGGTAGCGCTCCGGGCGCACCCCCTGGAAGTCCCGCGAGTAGTCGGTCCGCCCGGTGGTGATGTAGGTGACCCGCTCGTCGGCGAGGCGGGGCATCATGGGCTCCTCCGGGAGGAGGATCATGGAGTGGTTCACCTCGAAGGAGACCGCGCCGCCGCGCCCTGCCGACGGAGGATTGGCGGCGCCGTAGGTGCGCACCACCCGGATCTCCACGTTCTCCGGGAAGCTCCGGGCAAACTCGAGCCAGGAGCGGTTCCGGTCGTGGCTCCGCACCCCGAGCTGGCTTCGCCGCTGCTGGGGCATGGAGAAGGAGGGGTGATCACCCAGGTAGAGATCGGTCACATCCACCACGGAGGTGCCGTTTCCCCGGGCCTGGATCTCCATGGCGTGGACCACGCTCGGGAAGGTGGAGTTCTCCACCGCCAGGCTCACGTTGTCGGCCGGGTTGGCGGTCATCCCGGTGGAGACCCCCCGGAGATGGATGCGGTCGTCCCGCCGCTCCCACCGCACCATGAGGTTCGGGGCCATCATGGCACCCACGTCGGCAAAGCCCTCCTGGGTCTTGTCGAACCGGCTCATGATGAGCATGTCGCGCCCGAGAATCGAGTCGGGGATCTCGAAGAGGATCTTCCCGTCGACCTGGTGCACGTTGAAGAGGCCCTCGCGGCTCTCCGCCGATGCCGGGACCACTTCGGAGAAGCTGCGGACCTGGGCCTCGAGGGGGGTGGGGCCGAAGAGGCCCGGTGCGGGGGCCGGGAGCCCGGCCCCGAGCGCGACGAACGCGGCGGCGGCCACGGTGGGCCCGAAGCGGTGCATGGATGTGATGGATCGGGGTTTCATTCAGCGATCTCCTGGAACGGTCGTGGACCCGGAACGGCCGGGGGCAAGTGTCTTCTGGATGCGGAGGAGGGCGTCCTCCAGGTGGATGCGGGTCATGCGGTCCTGCACCCCGCGCCCGAGTGCGGCGTCGATCTCGCCGTGAAGAAGGTGGAGCTGGTCCCGCAGGAGGGGACGGATGTCGGACTGGCCCACGTGGAGCTGGGCGTTCAGCGGCGGGTCGTTGTTGTTCGAGACCCGGAGGTTGCCGGACCCGGGGGGGGACCAGGTGCGGGACTCGGCCTCGTGCAGCAGGTGGTGGATGTGATCCAGGTACCCGCGCTGAAGGTTTCGCCGGAAGGCGTCGATGCCGCCGGGCGCGGCCCCTGCGCCGCCGGAAGCGATCTCGCGCCAGAGCATTGCGCGCGCATCGTCCAGCATCTCGGTGGGCGTGTACGTCGCATCCCCCAGGAACGCCTCGTGCTCGATGAGACGCGCGAGACGGGCATGGTTCAGGAGGCGCTCCGCCGCCAGCACCTGGAAGGCGCGGACCCGCTCCACCACGCCCACGTGCTCCAGGCGCCGGAGGATCTCGAGGTCCAGCGCCCACGTCGGGGTCTCGAACACGTGCGCATCCAGGAATTCCATGGCCCTGCGCTGGTATTCGGGTGCGATGGGCGTGTAGACCCACCCCTCGCCGGCCCCCGGGGGGGCATCGGGGTGGCGCCCGGTCTCGCCCACGCGCTGGTGGTGGGTCCAGGACCCGCCAACGGCGGCGGCGGCATGCTCGGCGTAGCGATTCCACTGGGTGAGGAGCTGGAGATGGTGGGTCTCGAGCTCGTAGAAGTCGTCCCCCTCCTCGAGGAGCCAGTCCATGAGGTGGGCATGGGCGGTGCGAAGGTTCTCCATGCCGAGCACGGCGGCCTCCACCGGGTCGTCGGATATGCCTTCGGTCATGCGGTGCGGGTCCCACTCCACGTCGATGCCGAACTGCGCGGATCCGAAGCGGAACCAGGGGAGGTGGGCGCGCTCGGTGATCCACTGGTCGAGGGTGGCAGCCTCCTCGTCGGCGGTGCGGGCCTCGGGGATCGGGCGGTACCCCCACATGACCGCGAACCGGTCCCAGATGCCGACGTAGCGCTCCGGGGGGACGCCGTCGCCGGGCTGGGCCACGTAGTTGAAGCGGGTGCGCCCCACCGACGAGGCCGAGTGCCCCATGCGCTCGATGAAGGCCGGGGTGCGCAGCGAGTCGATGGGGTAGACGAAGTTGGCGCGCTGGTTGTGCGGGAGGCCCACGGCGTGGGCCATCTCGTGGGAGACGACGTAGCGGAGGGCCTCGCCCATCTCCTCGGTGGAGAGGCGGGCGGTGCGGAAGCGGGGGTCGGCGGTGGCCACCTGGCTGATGAGCTGCCAGCGCATGCGTTCCGAGAGCCCATGGAGCATGTTCATGTGGGCCCGGAGGGCCTCGCCGGAGCGGGGGTCCACCACGTCGGCGCCGGCGTTGGCGGAGCGGGTGGGGGTGGGGACCCAGCGGATCACCGAGTGGCGCGCGTCCAGGAGCGAGAACTCCGGGTCCTCCGCCTCGGTGGGGGCCAGGCGGGCCTCGATGGCGTTCGAGAAGCCCGCCTCCTCGAAGGCCGCAACCCACTCGAGCACGCCGGCCTTCACGTAGGGGATCCACTCCTCCGGCGTGGCCGGATCGATCCACCAGACCCAGGGGCGGACCGGGTCCACCAGCTCGCCCCGGGCGAAGGCCGCCGGGTCGGAGGGCTCGAGGCGGTAGCGCCGGATCATCTGCCGGGGGCGGACCCCCTGGAAGTCGCGGGAGTAGTCGGTGACCCCGCCGGAAATGAACCCCACCCGCTCGTCGTACCAGCGAGGCTGCATGGGCTCGGCCGGGAGGAGGATCATGGAGTGGTTCACCTCGAACGAGATGGCCCCCCCACGCCCGGACGAGGGCGGATTCGACGACCGATAGGTCCGGACGACCCGGACTTCCACGTTCTCCGGAAAGCTCCGCACCCACTCGAGCCAGGTGCGGTCGCCGTCGTGCCCGGTGACGTTTCGCTGCGACCGGGCGCCCGTGGGGAGCGAGAAGAGGGGGTGGTCGCCCAGGTACAGGTCGGTGACGTCCACCGTGGAGCTGCCCCCGCCGGCCTCGGACCGGGAGGCGATGGGGAGGGCCGCGGCCACCGAGGGGAAGCTTCCGGCCTCCACGGCCCGGTGCACGTTGTCGGCAGGGTCGGCCGTGGAGCCGTGCGACACGCCCCGGATGAGGATGCGGTCATCCCGGCGCTCCCACCGGATCACCACGTTCGGGCCCATGGTCGCGCCGACGTCGGCGAGCCCTTCCTGGGTCCGCGCGTACCGGCTCATGACGATCATGTCGCGCCCCAGGATCGAGTCCGGGATCTGGAAGTGGATCCGGTCGTCGGGCTGGGTCACCGTGAAGAGCCCCGACTGGGCGGCCAGCTTTCCGGCGCCCATGTGGCCGGCAACGGGGCCGGGGGCGGGGGACAGCGCGATCGCCGCAGCGGCGGCGAAGGGGAGGAGCAGGGCGGAGCGACGAAGCATCGGGAGCCTCTGGAAGGATGTGCCGGGTTACCCGGGCATCCTGCCACCCGGGGGCCGACGGGGCAAGGGAGGCGGCAGGGGAAGCAGCAGGGGAGGCAGCAAGCCGGGCGCCTTCGCGGGCCTCGTCCCCATCGTTCCCCGCATTCGTTAGAATAGGCGTCATGACGAATGCAGAAATCGCGGGTTCACTGACCGAGCTTGCCGACCTCCTGGAGATCCAGGGGGCGAATCCTTTCCGCATCCGGGCCTACCGGAACGCGATCCGGACCATCCAGGGGCTGACCCGTCCCCTGTCCGCCATCGTCGACGACGGCGAGCCCCTCACCGACCTCCCCGGCGTGGGGAAGGACATGGCCTCGCACATCGGGGAGCTCCTCGCCACCGGCCGCCTGTCCCTCATGGACGAAGTCACCGCCGAGGTCCCCCGGGAGCTGGCGCGCCTTACCCGCCTGGACGGGGTGGGGCCGAAGAAGGCCCGGAAGCTCTGGAAGGAACTGGACGTGGTGACGCTGGAGGAGCTGGAGCAGGCCGCGAAGTCCGGAAGCGTGGCGGGGCTCGAGGGTTTCGGCGAGAAGAGTGCGCAGAAGATCCTTCGGGCCATCGATGCGCTCCGGAGGCACCAGGGTCGCACCCGCCGCCGGGACGCCGCCGCTGCCATCGCGCCTCTCCTCGAGCACCTGGCCTCCGCCCCCGGGGTCGAGGAGCTCGAGGTGGCCGGCAGCTTCCGCCGGGGAAGCGACACGGTGGGGGACGTGGACATCCTGGCCCGGGTCGAGGGCGACGCGGCCGCTCGGGGCGCGGTCGTCGAGCACTTCACGAAGGGGCCGGGGGTCGCCGAGATCGTGGGCGCCGGCGACACGAAGGGGAGCATCGTCCTCGACTCGGGGCTCGCCGTGGACCTGCGGGTTCTCCCCGGCGAGAGCTGGGGTGCGGCGCTCCACTACTTCACGGGTTCGAAGGAGCACAACGTGGAAGTCCGGCGCCGGGCCCAGCAGCAGGGGCTCCGCGTTTCGGAGTACGGCGTCTTCCGGGTGGGGGATGCGGAAGCGGATGCGACGGAGGATGCGACGGAGGAGGCATCGGAGGGCGAGCGGATCGCCGGGGCCACCGAGTCCGAGGTGTTCGAGGCGGTCGGACTGGCCTGGATTCCCCCGGTGCTTCGGGAGAACCGGGGCGAGATCCAGGCCGCGGAGCTGAACGGCGCGGCGGACCTCCCCGATCTCGTTCGACCCGGCGACATCCGGGGAGACCTCCACATGCACACCACCTGGTCCGACGGGAAGAACTCGGTCATGGAGATGGCCGAGGGGTGCCGGGAACTGGGGTACGCCTGGTTCGCCATCACCGACCACTCCCAGTCGCTCACGGTGGCGAACGGGCTCACGCCTGCGCGCCTCCGGGCCCAGGCCCTCGAGATCGCGGAGGCGCAGGCGGCCTTCCCGGAGATCCGGATCTTCCGGGGGTGCGAGGTGGACATCCTGAAGGACGGGACGCTGGACCTTCCCGACGACATGCTGGAGGACCTGGACCTGGTGCTGGCCGCCGTCCACACCCACTTCGAGCTGGACCAGGCGGCGCAGACCGAGCGGGTGCTGAAGGCGCTGGCCCACCCCCGGGTCCACGCTCTCGTGCACCCCACGGGCCGGCTGCTCGGGCGCCGCGACCCGTACCCCATCGACGTCGAGGCGGTGCTGGTGGCGGCCCGGGAACACGACGTGGCGGTGGAGCTGAACGCCAACCCAAGGCGACTCGACCTCCATGACCGCCACCTCTTCCGGGCCCGGGAACTGGGGGTGGAGGTGGTGGTGAACACCGACGCCCACCAGGTGAGCCAGCTCGAGTTCATGGCGCCGGGTCTGCTGCAGGCCCAGCGCGGCTGGCTCGAGGCCGGCCACGTGGTGAACACGAGGGAGACGGACGCGCTGGAGGCCTGGCTGGCCCGGAAGGCGCGGTAACCCGGGTGCTGATCCCCTCCCTTGCCCTTGCCGGGGGCGTGGTCCTCCTGTACTTCGGGGCGGAGGCCCTGGTACGAGGGGCCATCCGGCTGGGACAGCTCCTGAGGATCAGCCCCATCGTCATCGGGCTCACCGTCGTCTCCATCGGGACCTCGGCGCCCGAGTTCGTCGTCTGCGTCCTCGCGGCGCTCCGGGGGAGCCCCGACCTCGTGGCGGGGAACATCCTCGGGTCCAACCTGGCCAACCTGGGACTGATCCTGGGCCTGGCGGCCCTGGTCCACCCTCTCGAGGTGCGCCACCGCGTCGTGCGCCGCGAGATCCCCTGGATGCTCCTCATCACGCTCGGAACGCTTCCGCTCCTCTGGAATCTTCAGGTCGGCCGACTCGAGGGGGCGATCCTGGCCCTCGCACTCTTCCTGTACCTGGGGTTCCTGGTCCCTGCCGCACGGACCCAGGGCGTCGAGGTCCTGGGCGACGCCGCCGAACTCCTGAACCGGCAGATCCCGGTCCGGGGGGAGGTCGGGGCGAAGGTGCTTTTCGGCCCACTGGCCCTGGTCCTGGGGGGAAGCCTGACCCTGGTGCTCGGAGGGCAGGGAATTGTCCACGGCGCCACCGTGGTGGCGGTGGAGATGGGGGTGTCCGAACTGGTGGTGGGGCTCTCCATCCTCGCCATCGGGACCTCGCTCCCCGAGCTGGCGACCACGGTGGTGGCGGCGGCCCGGAAGGAGGCGGATCTCGCGGTGGGCAACATCATCGGGTCCAACATCTTCAACCTCACCTTCGTGCTCGGCGGCACCGCCCTCATCCGCCCCCTCGAGATCCCGGCCCGGATCATCCGCGTGGAGTACCCGGCCACGCTGCTCATGTCGATCCTGCTCCTGCCGCTGGCCCTCACCGCCCGGAGGGTGGGCCGACGGGAGGGTGCGTTTCTCCTCGTGGCCTACGCCGGCGCCTGGGCCTGGATTCTCAGCGTGAGGTAGGAAGCCCCCTCGGGCAGCCCCCGGCTCCGGGCTCGGGCCCGGGCCCTCACACCTCGCCGAGGGCGCGGTCCAGGTCCGCCATCAGGTCGCCCGCGTCCTCCACCCCCACCGAGAGTCGCACGAGCCCGGGGGTGATGCCCATGGCCAGCTGCTCCCCGGGCGGGATGTCGGCGTGGGTCATGGTGGCGGGGTGTTCGGCCAGCGACTCCGTGCCGCCCAGGCTCACCGCCAGCTTGACCAGTCCGAGCCGGTTCAGGAACCGGAACGCCGCGGCTTCCCCGCCGGGTACCTCGAAGGAGAGCATGCCCCCCCCGGAGCGACACTGGCGCCGGAAGATCTCGTAGTCCTCGTCGCCGGGCTCCAGGTGCCCGGGGTAGCAGACCCGCTCGACCTTCGGGTGGTCGCGGAGCCAGTCCGCGAGGAGGCTCGCATTTGCGGCCTGCGCCTCCATGCGGAGCTTGAGCGTCTCCAGGCTTCGCATCAGGAGCCAGCCGGTCCAGGGTCCCGCCATGCTGCCGAAGAAGGTCCGGGATCCCTTGACCCGCTTGATCAGGGCCCGGGACCCGAGGCACGCCCCGGCGATGACGTCGGAGTGCCCCCCCACGTACTTGGTCAGCGAGTACAGCACGAGATCGGCGCCGTGGGCCAGGGGGTGCTGGAACACCGGCCCGAGAAAGGTATTGTCCACGACGACGAGGGTCTTCGCATCCTCCTCCGAGGCCCCTTCCTCCGGAAGCGGCGAGAGTTCCCGGGCCAGCGCCACGGCAGCCTCGATGTCGACGAGACGGTTGGTGGGATTCGCCGGGGTCTCGAGGTAGATCATGGCCAGGCGCCCGTCGGCGGCAGCCTGGCGGGCCGCGTGCTCCATGGCCCCCGTCCCCTCGGTGGCCCGGAAGCTCCGGGTCTCGATGCCGAATTCCGGCAGGATGGACCGGAAGAAATGCTGCGTGCCCCCGTAGACGGGCTCGGAAAAGAGGAGGATCGACCCCGGGCGCAGGAACGTCATGGCCGTGGTGGCGATGGAGGCCATGCCGCTCTCGAAGACGGCGGCGGCTTCGGCCTGGTCCCAGAGGGTGAGGCGGTCCTCGAGGATCTCGAGGTCGGGGTTGTTCAGGCGGGAGTAGATGAGCCCCAGGTCCTCGTCGGCGCCCTGCTCGCGGAGCCCGTAGGCCACCTCGAAGAAGGCCTTCCCGTCCTCGGCGGACTCGAAGACGAAGGTGGAGGTCTGGAAGATCGGGCTCTTGAGCGCCCCCTCGGAAAGGGCGGGAGAATAGCCGTAGGACATCATCAGGCTTTCGGGCCTGAGGTCGCGATCTCCGATGCTGCGCACGCGGTAGCGTTCCGACACCAGGTGGACTCCGGGTCAGGGGGGGTCGTGGGAGCCCGAAAGCTACCGGAAGCCGGGGATGTGGGGCCACCCCTTGCGGGACGTTAATTTGCGGACATGAATCCTCCGCCGACCTCTCCGTCGAGCCCTCTGCCGACCTCTCCGTCCTCCGGGTCCCCCTCGGACCCGGACTTCGGCCGGTCTCTCCCCCGGATGGGCGTTCCGCCTGCGGGCCCCCGGGCCCGGGCCCTGGCCGCGCGGCTCGCCCGGGTGGAATCCCGGAACGTGACGTTTCTGGGAAGCGCCGATGCCGGCGCCGGCTCCGGTGCCGACGCGGCCGCGGCTTCGGGCACCGATCCTTCCGCCGGTGTCCCCATCTTCTGGACTGCCGCGAAGGGTGCGAATGTCCTGGACGCCGACGGGAACCTCTACCTGGACCTGACGGGGGCGTTCGGTGTCGCGGTGGCAGGACACGCGCACCCGGCGGTGCTGGACGCCATGGCCTCGCAGGGAGCCCGGCTGGTGCACGGGATGGGCGACGTCCACCCCCCGGAGATCAAGGTGGAACTGCTGGAACGCCTCGCCGGCGTGGCACCCTGGCCGGACTGCCGGGGGTTCCTGGCGAATTCCGGGTCGGAGGCCGTGGAGGCGGCGCTCAAGACCGCGATGCTCGCCACGGGCCGCGGCGGAATCCTGGCGTTCGAGGGGGGCTACCACGGGCTCACGCTGGGCTCCCTGAACGCCACGCACCGCGCCGACTTCCGGGAGCCGTTCGCGGCGCACCTTCACGGGGGGGTGCACTTCGCCCCGTTCCCCGATGCCCTCGAGGCTTCCGGCGGCGGATCCGGGGCCGAACAGTCCGCGCTGGAGGCGTCGCTGGCCGACGTGGACCGGCTTCTCGCGGCGGCGGCCGCAGCCGGCACCCCGGTGGGAGCCGTGCTGGTGGAGCCCGTGCAGGGGCGCGCCGGTGTGCGCGTGCCGGTGGCCGGGTTCCTGGCCGGGGTGGCGGAGCGCGCGCGTCGGGCCGGGGCGGTGGTGATCCACGACGAGATCTTCAGCGGGTTCGGCCGCACCGGCCGGATGTTCGCGGCCGAGTGGGAGGGGGAGGCAGCCCGCCCCGACCTCCTGTGCGTCGGAAAGGCCCTCGGGGGGGGACTCCCCCTGAGCGCATGCCTGGGATCCGTGGAGGTCATGAACGCGTGGCCCGCCTCGACGGGGGAGGCGCTTCACACCTCGACCTTCCTGGGGCACCCCCTCGCCTGCGCAACGGCGCTGGCCTTCCTGACGGTGCTGGAGGAGGAAAGGCTGGTGGCCAGGGCCACGGCCACCGGAGACCGTCTGCGTGCGGGCCTTGCGGGCGCGCTGGACGGGGTCCCCCAGGTGCGGGGCGTCCGCGGCCGGGGCATGTTTCTCGGGGTGGTGCTGGACGGCCCGGGGGCTCCGCCTGCGGCCGGGGTGCGGGTCGCCGAGGAGGCGCTCCGCCGGGGCGTGATCCTCCTCCCGGCAGGTTCGAAGGGCGAGGTGGTCGAACTCTCGCCCCCCCTGGTGCTCACACCGGCCCAGGCCGACGCGGCCGTGGAGATCGTGGCCGCATCGGTCCTGGCCGTGGTCAGACGGTGATTTCCTCGCCGCCGTCGACGTTGATGACATTCCCGGTGAGCCAGCCCGCCTGCGGCGACGCGAGCGCGACCGCCGCACCGGCCACGTCCTCCGGCAGCGTGAGCCGTCCCGAGGGGTTCCTGGCCTTGGCCCCGTCCAGGAGGAAGTCGTGTCCCGGGATCTTCCGGAGCGCCGGCGTGTCGGTGACGCCGCCGCGCAGGGCGTTCACCGTGATCTTGCGGGGGGCCAGTTCCCAGGCCAGCTGACGGACATGGGCCTCGAGGGCCGCCTTCGCCGCGGAGACCGGTCCGTAGGTGGGGATGACCCGGCTCGACCCGGAGGAGGTCATGGCGAAGATGCGGCCGCCCTCCCCCATCATGCCACGGTTCACCACTTCCTGGACCCAGTCGACGATGGAGTGGGCCATGACCCGCACCGTCATGTCCATCTGCGCCGGGGTGACGCAGTCGTCACCGACGAAGGCGCGGAGGGTCCCGAAGGCCAGCGAATGCATGAGGACCCCGATCTCCTCGCCTTCGCCCATGGCCTCGGCCATTTCCTTCAGGGCGATGTCGATCTTCTCGGGGTCGGCGGCGTTGATGTTGAAGAACTGCGCCTTCCGACCCGATGCCTCGAGTTCCTTCCGAAGGTTCGCGACTCGCTCCACTCCGGCGCGCCGATCCAGGTGCACCCCGAAGATGTTGTAGCCGGCGTCGGCAAAGGCACGGGCACAGGCTTCTCCGAAACCGGAGGATGCCCCGAGGATCAGCGCCCAGCGTCCGGCGCCCTGCGATGCAGTCATGTGGAACCTTCCCAAGTACAATGAAGAAGAAGACCGTGGTGGCAACACCGGCGGCGGCACCGCGGTGAGATCACCCGAAGTCCCCTGGAAGCGCGGACCGTGGAAGATAGAACGCCTTTCCCTCCGTCGAAAGGACGATAGAGGCATGCCGCAGCATTTCCTTCGCACGATCGGCGAGTGGCTCACGCTGGCGCTCGGCGCCTGGGTGGGCATCGGCGTGCCCTTCGGTACGCGGTCGGAGCCGGCACCGGCCGTGGAGGCCGTGGCGGAGGCGCCGACATCCGAC
>REBP01000190.1 GCA_007692665.1 Gemmatimonadales bacterium
TCGACAGGGAGAACAGGAAGATCAGCACCACGCCCTCGAAGGGCTCCCCCACCGCGGCCGCCCCCAGCGCCGCCGCGCCCATCAGGAAGTCGATGGAGAGTCTGCCCTCCCTCAGGTGCTCCAGCGTGTCGCGCAGGATCGGCACCCCGCCCACCAGGTACGCCAGTCCGAAGGGAATCCAGCGCAGCGCCGACGGTTCCGCGAATCCCCACTGGAAGAAGGCTCCAGCCAGCAACCCGCCCAGCACGACCAGCGTGACCCGGAAGGGTGCGAGCGCCGGGACGGGTTCGGCAGAAACGTCGGTGGGCGTCATGGGACGAATCTACCGGGATCCTGCGCCACTCTCACCTTTCCTTGGGGTAGTCCGCCGGGCCCTCGCCGCAGATGGCCCCCCGGTCCACCTTTCCCAGGGCGTTTCTCGGCAGAGCCCCGACCCAGGCTATGCGGTCCGGACGGAGAAAGGAGGGGAGTTCGCCGGATGCGGCGCGGATCGCCGCCTCGAGCTCCCGGTCCCGCGCGTGTTCCAGGGTCAGGACCAGCGACTCGCCCGCGGACGGGCCGACGACGAAGGCGCAGGGCAGGGGCCTCCCGAATCGGGCTCTCCAGGCTTCCTCCAGCGCCTCCTCCACGAGCACCGGCGAGACGGTCTCGCCACCCTTCTTGAAGCACCAGGAACGCCGGCCGACGAAGCGAAGGCCCGGACCGCGTCCCGGCATCACCTCCAGCAGGTCGCCGGTGGAGAGGAACCTCCCCCGGACCGGCAACCACCCCGCATCCCCGCGTTCCCGGATCGCCACCGCCTGCCCCGGCGACCTGAACTCCCATGCCCCTTCCTCTCCCTCCCGGAGTTCCACGCCCGGGAGGGCGGTGCCGACGGCGCCATCGGCCCCCGGCATCTCGCCTGCGGTGTGTGCCAGCGCCGGCCCCGCCTCGGTCAGACCGTACCCGATGGTGTGCCGCACCCCGGGAAGCAGCTCCCGGAGGCTCTCCAGCTCGGTCCGGGTGACCCGGTCGCCTCCCACGATGCTCGTGCCACGAACCCTTCCGAGGGCGCTGCGGGTGGCCGGGTCGAGGTCCGCCGGCTGGGGCAGGCTTCGAAGCATGGCGGGCACGAAGGGAAGGAGGAGGTGCCGGTCCGGGGCGCTGCGGACGGATCCCTCCAGGAATTTCAGGAACGCGGAAGGTTCGAACCGGCGGAAGGCGGTCGCCTGGCCCCCCAGGCCCTCGACCATGAGGAACGACAGCACGAGTCCGAAGGCGTGGAAGAGGGGCACGTGGAGCGCAACGTGGAGGCTCCCGTCGCCGGGGAGGTCCAGGTGGGTTGCCACGGTCGAGGCGTTCCACGTCACGCTGGTCCGGTCCAGCGCCACGAGCCGGGGCTGACCTGTTGTCCCGGAGGTCAGGAGGAGGAGGTGAAATCCGCCGGGAAGCCCGCTGAACAGGGGGGCCCCCACCGGCGCCACCCGGGGCTCGCCCGGACGGGGGTCGCCGGGACCCTCCGCACCCCCACGGGCCGAAAAGCCGAGTTCCCGGAGCCAGCCTGCAACCCCCGGGAGCCCGGCCATGACGGGGTTCGCGAGGAGGAGTGGCCGATCCCGAGCCTGCGCGCGGCGGATCGTGTTCATCAGACCGGGGGAGTTCCAGGCGAGGTGTGCCTGCACCCCGGAGATCCCGGACACCCCGGGTAGCCCGGCCCCGCCCGTCCCCCCGACCCGGCCGCTCACCCGCTCATCCTCGTGCCGATTCGGCGGGGCCGTGCCGAAGGAACGTGGCCAGCGCCTGGAGGGGCTCGCGAAGCGGGGTGTCATCGTGCACGAACGGGACGTGTCGCCGAACGGCGGCGTGCCAGGCCAGGAGGGGCAGGCCGGCAGGCTCCGACCGGAGTTCCGCCGCCTGGGCGGCGAGGGCGGCGTGAGCCGCGACGAGGGCGGCGGCGCGGTCCACCTGGTCGGCCAGGGAGGTCGCCGCATTCATGGCGTTGGAGACCACGTCCTGGTTGTGCCCCTCGGCGGACCGGGCAAAGGGGGCGGCAGGGAGGGCGCCGCGCTGGAGCTCCATGGCCAGTGCCGAGGCCGCCTGGTGAACGCCCTTGAGCCCGTGACGGAGGGGAGGAAGCCCCGGTGGCACGAGGTTCGCCGGGAGCCCGCGCCGGCCGTCCACGAGGAGGAACGTCTGCCGCTCCAGCAGGTCGCCCATGCGGGCAAGGACCCCGGCAGTCCCGTCGGCGGCCTGTGCCACGTACCCGCCGAAGAAGTTGCCTCCGGACAGGTAGTCACCGGGGACGCCGCCCGGCACCGGGTTGTCGCTCACGCCGTCCAGTTCGGCCGCGAGCCACCCGTCGAACAGTTCCAGCAGCTCCTGACCGGGGGCCAGCAGCTGGGGCACGCAGCGAAGCGCATAGGGATCCTGGAGCCCGGCGCCCGGGTGTCGGCCCACGGGGGTACTGCCCGAAACCCAGCCGCGAAGAGCCGCGGCCACCTGCTCCTGCCCCCGGTGTCTGCGGTGCGGCGGGCCGTTCACGTCGGGCCCCCATGCCTCGCTGCGGGCGCCCAGGGCCCACCCGGTGGCGGCGGCCCCGGCCACGCTCCAGGAGACGAGGTTCCGGGCCTGCACCAGGAGGAGCGCCGCGAGGGTGGCCACGCCCGAGAGCCCGTTCACCAGGGCCAGCGTGTCGCGGCCGCGGAGTTCGATGGGTGCGATCCCTGCCCGGGCCAGCGCGGCCCGTCCGGGGGAGATCCGCGGAGGGTCACCGGGTTCCGGCGATGCGAGGCACTCCACCTCCTCGCCCCCCACGAGACGCGCCAGTGGCGCCAGGCTCACCAGGTCACCGCTCGCCCCCAGCGACCCGTACCGGTGAATCACCGGCGCGATGCCGGCATGAAACAGGTCGACGAGGCGCAGCACGACCTCGCTTCGCACGCCCGACGCTCCTCGGGCGAGGACGTGGGCCCGGGCCACGAGGACGCCCCGGGCCGTCCGGTGGGGCAGGGGTTCGCCGCTCCCGGTATCGAGGTATCGTGCCAGCCGGAGCTGAAGCTCCTCCGCGGGAGCCACGTCGTCGGACGCCTCGCCCGGCGAAACCGCGTTACCGCCGAACCCGGTGGTGGCCCCGTACACCGGCGGACCGCCTTCCGCCGCCCGGGCCATGGCGGACTCCAGCGCCCGGAACCCCTCGTCGAGCCGGTCCGCCGCCCCGGGCTCGAGGACGAGCCTCGCGGCGGGCTCATCGAGGAGGGTCGCCAGGCGGACGGGGGTCAGGGGATCGCGGCCCAGCCGAAACGGTCCAGACTCGGCGTCAGTCATCCGATCCGGATCCGCCCCACCCTCACGAAGGGGACCTCCAGTTCGTCCAGCTCCACCCAGGCGGCGACGCCCCCGGGACCAAAGGCCAGCGGCGTGCGGAGGTTCCCGGGGGCGATGCTCCCGAGGTAGGTACCGTCGGCCTCGAGAAGGTCGACGGGCCCGTCCTCGCCGATCCCGGCGCTCCGCTCCACCCAGAGGCGGCCCTCGGCATCGGCGGCGAGGCGGGTGATCACGGGGATCTCGTGCCAGAAGGACATGGCGGCCATCTGCGCCCGGAGCATGTCGCGAATCTGCTCCTGGGGCACCTCCTGCTGGCCCCCGCCGCCCGGCCCCGAGGTGGCGATCTGGATCTGGGGCCCGCCGCCGGACTCGAGCTGGGCAAGGCGCCGCTCCCGCTCGGCCTCCTCCTCGGCCGGGCCCACGGGCACGGGGGCGATGTCGCGGCCCACCACGCGGGGCGGACCCTCTGCATGACCCCCCGGGCCGAAGATCCGGATCCGGTAGGCCGAGGAATCGGCCAGGGCCAGGCGTCCGTCGGGGAGGGCGGCAACGTGCACGGCGGGTTCCAGCGCCAGGGTCACCGACCGCATGACCATGACGCCGCCTGCCCCACTCCCGGCCTGCTGGCGGGGAGGGTCGCGCTCCGGCCGCCACGCCTCGAGGAGGCGGTCACGGACGACGACGTCGCCAGGGGCCAGCCTCCATCGGTCCACCGGGGTGGTGGTGGGAAGGGCGGGCGGGCCGCCCCCCGGAACGGCCTCGAGCCGCATCCCCTGGCCGTGAGCGATCACGGCATCATCCCCCTGTCGCTGCAGGCGGGCACCGGGCATGGAGCCGCCGGCATCGTAGGGATGGGACGCGAGAAACACCCCCTCGGAGGAGAACACGAGAAAGGCCTGGTGTCCGTTGTCCGCCACGACGATCCGGTCGTCGGCCAGGACCTGGACCCCGACGGGGCTCCGGAACTCTCCCGGGCCCTCGCCCCGGGTGCCGAAACTCCGGAGGTGTTCGCCGGTCTCGCTCACCACGTGGATCCGCCGCTGGGCCGGATCGAGGATGTGGAGGCGGCTGTCGTCCCCGAAGGCCATGGACGAGACCCGGGTGAACGAATCCCAGGCGTTGCCGTCGATGGAGCCCACCCGGTAGACATCCTCCACCGCGATGTCCAGGGGGCGGTCGCCCTCGGCGAGGCCCGCGTGAACGGTGTCTCCGCCGCAGGAAGTCAGGACGAAGGCCAGGGCCAGCAGCGGGGCCAGAACCGGGGCCGGACGCGGGGCCGGACGCGATGCCGGACGCGAGGCCGGAAGCGGGCTCCAGTTCGAGGGGAGCGGTGTCCGGAGGAAGCTCGGTAGCATGGGCGGTGGCCGCGGGAAGGGGGGGGAGCAGGTCGGGTTCGGCGGGCACGGCGGCACGTCGATGCGGGGTAGGATGCCGAATTCCGGGCGGGGCGTTGCCCGGACGACGGGCCCCGCGCACCTTGGGCGTCATGATACCACGCCCCCCCCTCCGCATCCACCCCGACATCGCCCGGTCCCACACGCTTCCCGGCCGGATCTATGCCGACGCGGGGGTGCACGCCCGGATCCTGGACGCCGTCTTCGCCCGGAGCTGGCAGTGGGTGGGCGACGCCGGGCACCTTCGCGCGCCGGGTCACGTGCTGCCGGTGACGCTCCTCCCCGGCTCCCTCGACGAGCCCCTGGTCCTGGCCCGGGGGGACGACGACCTGCGCTGCCTGTCGAACGTCTGCACCCACCGGGGCGCGCTGGTGGTGGAGGGCGAGGGGCACGTCAAGCACCTCCGCTGCCGCTACCACGGCCGCCGGTTCGGGCTGGACGGGTGCCTCCTCCACATGCCGGAGTTCGAGGGGGTGGAGGGCTTTCCCGCTCCCGACGACGACCTCCCCCGCATCCCCCTGGCGTCGTGGGGACCCCTCCTCTTCGCCACCCTGGACCCGGGTCCCCGCGTGGGGCAGCCCCCTCGCATCCCCTGGACCACGCCCGACGGGAACGGCTGGATCGACCCCGTCCAGGCCCGGGTGGGGTGGCTCCCCTGGGAGGCATTCCGGTTCGATGCGGCCACGTCCCGGGACTACCTCATCGAGGCGAACTGGGCGCTCTACGTGGACAACTACCTGGAAGAGTTCCACATCCCCTACGTGCACGGCGGGAGCCTCACCGGGGCGCTGGACTATGACGCCTACCGCACCGAGCGGTTCGCGTGGGGGAACCTGCAGCTGGGGATCGCGAAGGGGGATGATCCGGTGTTCGATCTGCCCCCGGGGCACCCGGAGTCGGGGGAGCGGGTGGCGGCCTTCTACTTCTGGCTCTTTCCGAACCTGATGCTGAACGTCTACCCGTGGGGGCTCTCGGTGAACGTGGTGGAGCCGCTGGGGGTGGCCCGGACGCGGGTGCGCTTCCGGAGCTACGTGTGGCGGCCGGAACTCCGGGGGGCCGGGGCCGGGGGAGACCTCCACCGGGTGGAGATGGAGGACGAGGAGATCGTGGAGTCGGTGCAGAAGGGGGTGAGTTCCCGCCTCTACACCGCCGGCCGGTTTTCCCCCAGGCGGGAGGTGGGGACGCACCACTTCCACGAGCTCCTGGCGCGGGCCCTCACGCCGGAAGATCCTCCGGCTCCGGCGTCTGACCCCAGTCGATGCCCGTGAGCCCCTCCGTCCAGCGCCGGACTCCCTGCTGGTTCTCGGGGTCGAGGGCTGCCGGCGCGGGATCGGCGGGGACCCCCTTCACGAAATAGCGCCCGGTGATCCCTGCCACCTCCGGCGACGTGGCCACGTGGATCGAGGTGCGCGCCCCTTCCTCGGGGGATTTCGACACGAGGCGAAAGACCGGGGAGAGGGCTCTCCGGACCAGGCCCTCGGGAAGGAAGCTGTCCAGGAGTCCGGTTCCCACGAGTCCCGGGTGCACCGCGTTCACGGTGACCCCGGTCCCGGCCAGTACCCGCGCCAGGTCGAAGGCATGGAGCAGGTTCAGGAGCTTGGACTGGGCATAGGCATGCAGGCCCGAGTAGCCCCGAGGTCCCTCGAAGGCCGTGAGGTCGAGCCGCTTGGCGTGGGCTCCCGACGAGAGGATCACGATGCGGGCGCCGCCGGAGGTTCCGGTGCGGGAGGGAGATCCCGCCGCCCCGGCCGCGAGAAGGGCCGGGAGGAGGGCGTGGGTGAGACGTACCGGTGCCAGGTGGTTCACGACCAGTGTGCGTTCCAGACCCTCGGGCGTGGATCCGTATTTCCGGGCTACCAGTCCGGCATTGTTCACGAGGAGGTTGATGCGGGGGTGCCGGTCGAGAAGTTCGCGGGCCGCTTCCTCGATCTCGTGCTCCCTGGACAGGTCTGCCGCGACCCAGTCGAAGGGCCCGTCTCCCACCGTGCAGCCGCGGGCCTCGGCCAGGTCCGCCACCGTTTCCCTCCCCCGCGCCACCGAGCGCGCCACGACCGTGACCTGGAACCCGGATTCGGCGATCCCGAGGGCGGTGAAGCGCCCGATCCCCTGGGAAGCGCCGGTGATGACGGCCACCGGCCGGGGAGATGCGGAGGGGTGCTGCGGAGCATTCATGGAGGCGGGAGCCGGGGGCGGGGTGGAGGGGGCGGACCGAGGGAGCGCGGTGCACCATCGACGCATCACGGATCAACCCCGCCGGGGCTGGAGGGATCCCCGGTTCCTGCCGCCCTCCCCTTTACCCCACCCCCCGGCGCGACTACTTTTGAGGCCCTGAATGCAGGTGCCGCCGAAGCATGGCGGCGCACTGGACGAAGGGCAGCATGCGAGTGAGGGTCGCCGGTGGGCAGGTTCGCCTGGACCACCGGAGGAAAGTCCGAGCTCCACAGGGCAGGGTGCCGGGTAACGCCCGGGCGGCGCGAGCCGACGGAAAGTGCAACAGAAAGCAAACCGCCGATGGCTCCCTCGGGAGCACAGGCAAGGGTGAAAGGGTGCGGTAAGAGCGCACCGGGCCGCTGGTGACAGGGGCCGCATGGCAAACCCCACCCGGAGCAAGGCCAAGCAGGGACGACGGAGCGGCCCGCTCCATCTGAGTCCCGGGTCGGCTGCTCGAGCGGCGTGGCAACACGTCGCCCAGAGAAATGACACTCACCCGCCTTCGGGCGGGGACAGAACTCGGCTTAATCGCATGCGGCCCCTTCCAGGGCGCCCGCGGCTCCGGCCGTGACAGGCAGCATCACGCAGTACGCAGTCAGCAGCACGCAGCACCTGCGCGCCCGTAGCTCAGCTGGATAGAGCGTCGCCCTCCGGAGGCGAAGGCCAGAGGTTCGAATCCTCTCGGGCGCATGAAGCGGTCACGGTACCATGTTTTCCGAAGGATCTGCGAAGCGAAGCGCAGCTCATCCTCTCGGGCGCATGACGTCATCACGGTACGGCGACACAGGATTTCGGGGCGGATCCCCTCCACGTGGTTCACCACGGGAGTCCGGGGACGCCCCGTTTTCACATGGCGTGATGAAGGTCTCCGTGGTGTCCGCTGGTGTTCGCTGGTGTCCGCTGCTGTTCGTTGGCGTTTCCATCCCCCCCCGG